>JBPXJX010000552.1:0-2314 GCA_051715525.1 Bacteroidales bacterium | reverse complement strand
TTAGATATAAAAAACCAATCTGCGTTGCTTTACTATATTTTAAACGGATAAAGTGATATACAACTCCAAATGCAGAGCTAGATACAATAACACTAACACCCATCATTACTCCGGCACCGCCTAGATATATACGGTAAAATACACTTATTATAGTTGATATAATGGCAGTTATTGGCCCTCCAAAAAGTCCACCGATACTTAGTATTATGCTACGTCCATCGAAAATAACTCCGGGTTGAAGTTTGAGAGGGTTCATCATACCTAAAATGGCAACAATACCAAACAAGATACCGGCCAATACTTTGTACCAAATGGATGAATAGTCCCATCTTTGAGATATTAGGCTATATAAAATACTTAAAGAAAGTATTAGTGCGATATTATTAATAAGAGGTAAAAAGACCATATAAAAAGCATTTGAAAACCTGTTGAAATTGAATTTGCAAATTAATGTAAAAGAGCCCCTAAAAGGGTTAAAATATAAGTGATTTACCTCACCAATTATTCTGATTCAGAACATCTATAATTTTGCAATTTTTTTCAATTTGATATTATGAATATTAATTAATCAAAATGATGATGTAAATCAACTTCGCTTAAATCACTGGTATTATTTGAATACCTATCTTTAATAGTTTTAAAATTAAATTGAAAAAATAGTATTATTAAAGAGTTTTAAAATGGTATTAGCAAGAACAGGCACCTCAAAGTATAAAGTAATAGTTTCGTTATTAGCAGGGGTTTTATGCTTTTTATTATCGCTATATTCCATCACGTCTCAAATAGGGAACACTGCCATAAAAATCCCTTTCTCTTTGCTCTTCCCAATTATTGTTTCAATGGCCTATGGTTGGAGATTTGGATTAATATCGGCTTTATCCCTTGGTGCATTTTACCCTTTTTACATTTGGCCAGAGGATGGTTGGGCAAATTTTTTGACTGCAGGGTTGTATACTTTCCTTTTTATTGGAATTGGGTACTTCTACCACAATAATAGAATAAGTTATAAAAAGAGATATCCAATAATTGTATTATTTCTCATCTCATTTTCAATTTTATTATTTTTTTCCTACAAGTTTTTTTTCAATCCATTAATGGAACTAAACGACCATTATTGGATTAAAAATACATTGAGAGGATTTGAACAGAGTCTTTTGGAGCTTTTCGCCATTAAGGATGGAGTTAATATATTGATACTTACAGTTTTTTCTGACTTGATTCTCCAACTACCTATTGTTAGGAAAGGATTAGGTCTTCAGTGGGAGAGTAAAAAAAGGGCTAACTCAATAATATTCTTTTCAGCAATCCTTGTCTGTTTTTTAGTATGGATTTTATTTGTTGGATTAGGAGCCGCTCTAATGTTACATAATGGTTTTAACGACGGTCATATTCAATTAGCTTTATTAATTATTCTAGCAGGAGGATTTATCGCGACTCGAGTGATTATTCATTTTTTCGAAAAGCAGATTGAGGCGAAAGACTTTTTACTTGAAAGCGAAAAATCACTTCAAATGCATTTTGAATTAATGCCTTCGGCATGTATTGTATGGAGTAGAGAGCATGAGATTGTGAGCTGGAACCCTGCTGCTGAGAAAATTTTTGGTTTTACTGAGAATGAAGTTGTTGGACGTAAGGCCAATGAAACGATTATTCCTGAGAATCTTGGTGTTGATATTTTAGCGGTATGGAATAAACTTCTCAACGATGGAGTTGATGTTAAGAGTATTAATGAAAATGTTACAAAACAGGGTTCAGTAATCGTGTGTGAGTGGCTTAACTCACCCTTAAGGAACAGTAACGGAGAGGTGTTTGGTGTAATATCAATGGTTCAGGATGTTACTGAATCAAAAGCGATTGACGAATGTCTGGAGTTTATGACTTTTCAAAAGTGGAATGTCATGAAAGTTACCTTTTTCGATGCCATTGTTAAGTACTTGGGCGAGAAGCTGAATTTTGACTATGTGTTCATTAGCAGAATAAAAAGCAATGAGGATAAAGCAACCACGATAGCTCATTTCAAAAATGGTCAAAACGCTCCCAATATTACCTACAAACTTAAGGGTTCGCCATGCGAAAATGTACACGACAAGCATTTATGCATTTATCATGAAGGTATTACAACTCTTTTCCCCGATGATGTTGGATTGGTAAAGCTGGGAGCCGAATCGTATATTGGTCACCCTTTGTGGGATTCGACAGGAAGCCCTTTGGGACTTATTGCGCTTATTAGTAAAAAGAAGCTTAATAATGCAAACATAGCCAAATCACTACTAAACGTAGTTTCAACAAAAATAAGTGCAGAAATTGAAAGATA
>JBPXJX010000551.1:0-12950 GCA_051715525.1 Bacteroidales bacterium | reverse complement strand
AATGATAATTTATCAAGAGAATACCCATTATTTACCAATAATGGTTATTCTTTAAAAGTAATGACAACAATTAATATAAAAGAATCCGACTTTGCATCTTTGTATAATCAAGATTTGTTATACAAATATGTAGAATGGGCGGACATAAATAAAAGAAGAATTATTACAGAATTAGAAGTTCACTTTACAAATCCAGATGAATTTGGTTTAGATGAAAAACATCCCTTTAAGATAGACTTCGATAAAGTAAGTGATGAACAACTCCAAAAACGAGTAAAAGAACTCATTGCTCAAGACACTTCATTCAATGGAATTTACGATGAGACTTTGATACGTGCAATGATTGATAACTATAGAAATAATATTAAACTTTGGACAATTCAGGATAAAGAAGAACTAAGACAATATTTAGGTATTTTATCATTATCAACTAGAAAAGATATTCCTGAAATGTGGACAATGTTCGCTGAAGACTTTAAAGGAATTTGTATAGGATTAAATGCAAAAGAATTATTTGAACAATCTAATGCTACAGGTGGAGGATTAATAAACTATTTTACCGAAGCACCAGAGATACCTGCACCTTTTCTTAGTGAAACCAATGATGTACTATCTATTTTTATTGAAGTACTATCTTTACCTTCAAGATTTGGAAAAGAAACTGAATATCGTTTGTTTAAATTGTTTTTTCATGGTTCAATTCAAAGAAGGCAAAAAATAAAAGCGAATGTTTATCATGAAGTAATAATTGGAAATGCAATGCCAGAAAAAGATAGAGCAGAATTGAAAAGAGAATTAAATGAAAAATTACCAAATATTAAAATATATGAAGCCAAATATAATCATACTTTAAAAAATGTCGATATTTTGAAATACGAAGACAATAAATAATAACAACCGCTAACAGCTGCTAAATTTCAACCGGGCAGATTTCGCGATGCGAAATTTTTCCTACCTTGGTAACTAAATTGTCGCGGGACAAAGACGTGGCCGTCTTCATCCCGGCCGACAATTTAGCAGCAAACGTTGGCAGCAATTATATTTTGACAACATGGAAACTGAACGAATTAGTGAAGAAAATATAAAAGAAGCTTTATCCCGTTCTGGATACTTCTTAGAAACTCGAGTTTTAAACATACTAAAAGATAAGAATTATAAAAACACACCCAACTATTCTTATCCAGATGGTATTACAGGTAAATCAAGAGAGATTGATATTTATTCTGAATCTGAAAGAATTACCGATAATTTAAAATTAAATTTTGACTTACATTTTGAATTTTGGCATAGGCTAATAATCGAATGTTCAAATAATCCCCAACCAGCAGTTTTTTTCAAACGCCCTGATAAAAGTCCTTATACAATTTTTGGAAAATTTCAATATGCAAAAACAGAAAGAGAAATTGCAAAAAGTAGTTTTGGCCCTAGTCCAGATTTTGAATTTCTAAGTTATGTAACAGAATCAAAACAATTTCATTATAACAAATTTGATACGAATACGCAATATTGTTCATTTTCTCAAAAGAAAGATAAAGATAAGGAATGGATGGCCTCACATATAGATGGCCTACATGATACTTTTAACAAATTATTCGATTGCACTCTTCATACTAACCAAAGAATTACCAAATGGATACCCAAATCTGCATGGAAAAATGAATTATTTGTTGTATTACAATTTCCATTATTGGTATTGCAAAATGAAATTTATGAAGCTCAAGAAAAAAATGGAGAAATTGAATTAATCAAGAAAAATCATATTGTTTTTGAGTTCAATAGGTATAAAGAAAAAAATGAGACGCTTCTCATTGATGTTATAACTGAAAATTATTTTAATGATTACTTAGGAATTGTGATAAATGATATGGTTAAACTCAAAAATCACTATCGAAGATATTATAAAGACAAGAAAATAACTGCTGCCAACACACGCTAAATTTCAGTTGGGCTGATATGCTGATATCAATGTTTTTAGTAACTTAGGTTGCTTTTTATCGGGGGACAAAGAATCGGTTCTTTGCTCCCAACCGAAATTTAGCGTGGAAACGTTAGGCTACATTTTATCTGAACGACAGAGGATTGAAACAGAAGATAATATATTTTTACGAAATGAATGAAATAGAATTTAATATATGATTTGTTCAGAAAGAAAATTAAAAAATGAATTTATACAAGTGTAATTATAAAAACAGATTAAAGAAAAATGGAAATAATTATAACAGTTTTAAATATTCTAATTCTAGGACTCATAATAATAGCGCCAATTATAATACTTTTGATTGCAAATAAATATAGAATTAAAAACACTCTGATTTTCTACTCAATTGCAGGATTTATTGTTTTAGGAATACTTGTATGGACTCTTGCTTGGTGGGGGCATGAATCTGATTTAATACTACTAAAACAATATGGATACAATATTGATGGAATGAATGAAACTGAATTTTACGGAAATGTTCTGCCAGAAAATTTAGAAAAAGTTAAAAAACTTGAGACAAGTATTATGGGTGTAGGTTGGCCATTGAAAGCAATTTTTGGAATTGTGACTGTTATTCCATACTTGATTATTGTTTATATGGGGAAAGTGTGGATTGACAAAAGTGAAGACAAGAAAAACGTAGCCTAACAGCTGCTAAAATCCATTGGGGCAGATGTTTAGAAAGGTTTATTTTGTATATTGGCATTTATTTTAACGTGGGACAACGACGCTGCTTCGAACTCCCCAACGCATTTTAGCAGCAGGCGTTATAAAACATTTTTATGAATTTCTACAAACGATATTGGGCTGAAACGACAGGAGAAGAATCAACAAATGATTGGGGTACTTCGACATATTACTTTGAAACGGATAACGAACTGAATGTTGTTCGACAAATGCAAGTATTTGAAAAAGGACATATATTAAAATATAATGAGGACTTCCTAGAAGACCAGTTTGGAATGTTATCAGACCAACCACTTGACGAAATTGAATTCGAAGAATTTAAGATAAGTCAAGAAGAGTTCAACATCTTATGGTATAAACTCGAAAGAAAAATATCATGACAGAACAAATACTACACTACAAAGCAACTGACAGGCAATCTTTCATTAAATTCATTGAATTGTTACGTGAAGACTTTTTGCACAACCGAGACAAATGGGAGAATAAGAGTATTGACGAATTTCTAGAAGCGATGACAAGATACACGGAAGATATTCAAGGTTATTATGACAATACAAATCAGAATATAAATGCAGACATTCCAAATTGGCAAACCTTTGTAGATATATTCAAAGGTTCAGTAATGTATGAGTAAACTGAAACTAGAAAATAAAAACGTTTTATAACACGTGGTTTAAGTCATTGGAGTAGATGTTGTTATGGAATTGTTTTGTATATTTACATTTATTATAACGTGGGATGACGGAGTTGGCGGCTAACCCCCCCAACGCCCCAAACCACGGGAACGTTGTGGGTAATGCAGAGATACGAATCCTAAAATAGACGATAGATGAAAAATATATTCTTCATTTTTATTTTACTGAGTTTGAATCAATTTAGCGTAAATGGACAAGAAGTTGTGCGTCATAGATACTCTGCTGAAAACATAAAAATAACAGAATATAACAACGCAGATACATTAAAAGTTTTGATGAATCAATTTGACGATGACAATTATTGTTACTATTTATCGAAAAATGATGATAATGATAAATTTGATGTAAACATAAAACTTAAGATTGCTAGTTATACAACACAATGGATGACTTCAACAGATGAAGATGGTACTAAAAACTTCTTAAGAGATACTTTTAATGTAGAATACATAGATAATAAAGCTTTTATAATTTCACCTGATTGGGAACGGAAATATCTCGTGTATAAGTTTTATGCCTATAAAGAAAATGAAAGTCGTTTTTTCATTTATTGGTCAAGAGAATTTGGAATTATTTTAATAAAGTATCTTGACCATAATGCGTTTACTCGAAATGAATTACTTAATGAAGAATCAAAGAACAAAATAATATTGCAATTAGTTTTACTGACTCTTGGAGACACAAAATTCACGACAGAAACAGAGAAAAAGAAATAAATGCACTACCCACAACAGCTGCTAAATTTCAGCCGGGCGGATTTCGCGGTGCGAAATTTTTCCTACCTTGGTAACTAAATTGTCGCGGGATAAAGACGCGGGCGTCTTCATCCCGGCCGACAATTTAGCAGCAAACGTTAGCAAACATTTAATGACAGAAAATGCGATACATATTGACTTTCTTGATACTTGTAGGTCTATCTTGTAACGAACCTAATAGAAAAGATAATAAATCCATAACACTGAATGGAGAAAAAATCAATGACTCTACAAAAAGTAGTATAACCGAAGAGGTTTTTTCAAACTATGAAGAAGAACCTGTGTTCGTTCGCAGTAATGAAATGCCTGAAATTGGAGAAGGTAAAGCTTGTTTAAAAAAGTTTTTCAAAGAACGTTTGACATATCCTCAATCTGCAATTGAAGATAGTATAGAAGGTCGTGTTTTTTTGACATTTGTAATTGAAACCGATGGTCGCGTGTCGAATGTAAGAGTCATAAGGGGTGTCAGAGACGATTTAGATAGTGAATGTATACGAGTTGCCAAACTAATGCCTAAATGGGCAGTGCCTGCAAAACAAAACGGAAAACCAGTGAGAATTGGTTATTCTACTCCGATAACATTCTCACTACATAGAATTAGCAAGGAAAATTTTGTTAATGTTTATCCAAATCTAAAGTTGGCGCTAGAAATTAAATTAAAAATGTATCCTAATCCAACAAGAGATTTTGTCACGATAGAATCCAATGGTTTAAATGACTTAGAATATGTTCTAATTTCATTAAATGGACAAATTATTAAATCAGGAAAAATTTTAACAGATAAGGAACAGATTAGCGTTAGTGACTTGACCAACGGAATTTACGTCATGAAATTTATTTCGAAAGAAATGAAGTTTTCAAAAACTGAGAAACTAATAAAACAATAAACGTTTGCTAACAGGTGGTTTAGCCTACTGGGGCTGATGATGCAGATACGAAAGTTTTTAGTACTTTAGTATGTTTTTAACGTGGGATGACGCTGCTGGCCTTTAACTCCCCAGCAGCCCAAACCACCGACCGTTGTATGCAAGCCGACTAGACTTCCCCGATTGACATTATCCTTTGATTTCTTAATCCAAAAATTCTATTGGGTCTCAGATTGAAATTTGAATTTATGGGTTATTTTTGTGTAATAACTTGAATAATATGACACAGGATACTGCAATAAAACTATTCAATGACAAGCAAATAAGAACACTTTGGGATAATGAACAAGGAAAGTGGTTCTTCTCAATAGTTGATGTCGTGGGAGTATTAACTGAAAGCCCTAATCCACGTAAATATTGGAGTGTCCTGAAAACTAGACTTAAGGCTGAGGGGAGCCAGTTGGCTACAAATTGTAGTCAACTGAAAATGCTTTCAGCCGATGGAAAATACTACAAGACTGATGTAGCAGATACAGAACAACTCTTTCGCCTAATTCAATCTATTCCATCGCCAAAAGCGGAACCTTTTAAACTTTGGTTAGCAAAAATAGGTAGAGAACGGATGGATGAAATAGAAGACCCTGAAATAGGTATTGACCGACTTATGGAAACATACCTAAGAAAAGGCTATTCAACATCATGGATAAACCAACGACTCAAAAGCATAGAGGTAAGAAAAGAACTTACTGACGAATGGGAGAATCGTGGCATAAAGAAAGGACAAGAATTTGCAATCCTCACTGATGAGATAACAAAAGCATGGAGTGGATTTACAACGCAACAATATAAGAATTTCAAGGCACTTAAGAAAGAAAACTTGCGTGACCATATGACTAATCTGGAATTAGTTCTAAATATGCTTGCTGAAGCAACAACCACTGAAATTTCAAAGGAGAAAAAACCGAAATCATTTAAGGAAAGCCAGAAAATAGCTAAACAGGGCGGAACAATCGCTGGTAATACTCGGAAAGAAATTGAAGCGAAATCGGGAAAGAAAATTGTTACAAGAGAAAATGCAAAACAACTAATCGAGAAAAAGAATAAAGAACTAGACAAATAAACGGCCAGCATACAACACGTGGTTTAAGGCATTGGGGCAGAGATGGATATGGAATTATTTTGTATATTTGGAACTATTATAACGTGGGATGACGGAGTTGGCGGCTAACCCCCCAACGCCCCAAACCACGGGAACGTTGTAAGCAAGCCTATGAAACACGATTACTATGACAAAAGAGAAATTTAGAGACGTAATAATTAGTCGAAACAAGATTAGCAATCGAATTAGCAAAATTCTAGCGACAATATTGATTTTAATAGGATTAGTTTTTATCTTTTTAATTATAAGGAATGGATTGAGAGTTAACACAGATAGTCAAATTAAAAAAACAATTAGCCAAATCTTAATTATAACATCACCAATGATTTCGATTTTTGGAGGTTTTTTAATGCTCAGAAGGATACCAAAACAATATGAGATTACCGAAATACTAGATAATCAAGAAATTGACACAAAACTTAAAATATTCAAAGACTCACTGAATAATTACAGAATTAATGAGACTGAAAAATTGAATGAAATAATTAAATTTCAATGCACGAATAAGTTATCGAGTGCTTTTATAATCTATCTTTATATAGACAATAATAAATATTTATATAATGTTATTTCAGGTTATAATGAAAACCAATTAGGTGTATATGACTTTGGATTATCATATAGAATATCGAAGAAAATAAAGGCCAGCTTACAACAGCTGCTAAAACCCAACGGGGCTGATGTGTAGACAAGTTTTTATTTAGTATATTGGCAATAGTTTTAACGTGGGACAAGATTGCTGCTTCGAACTCCCCGTCGTTTTTAGCAGCAGGCGTTATAGCCAATTATATATGACAGACACTTTGAAGAAAATATGGAATTCTAGGAATGGAGGTTTTATTTTTTTCCTTTTCTGTGTGACAATAGGCGGAGTTTATTTGTATTTTGCCCGACCAAGAGTTGTCGATCAAAATGACTTGATTGAAATTAACGGTACTTGCAAACACATTTCACAAGAACTAGTTTACTTTAATAGAATAAAAAAAACAGAGCGAGACTCGACATTTCATATATACCTTAAAGAGTATCCAAGCAAATTTCAAGTTAGCTACTCTTCGTACGACCGAAAAGATTTTTACCAAAACACAAAACCAGGAGATATAATAGAACTTCACATTGCTCGTCAAGACCAGAAACAGCTGTACAATCCAGATAGTAGAATACGGAGTTTTTCTTTGACTGTAAACTCGAAAACATATTTATCAGTCGACAGCGGACTGAAAGGATTTGGAAAAGGACTGTTTGAACTAACAATGATATTTTTACCTTTGATCATAATGATATTGTTAATTTGGAGAACACTAAAGAAAAAATAACTGGCTATAACAACTGCTAAATTTCAGCCGGGCAGATTTCGCGGTGCGAAATTTTTCCTACCTTGGTAACTAAATTGTCGCGGGATAAAGACGTCGCCGTCTTCATCCCGGCGGACAATTTAGCAGCAGGCGTTATAGGGCATTTTATGACAAACACGAAAATACTGATCATAGGGTTATTCCTGACACTTTTTTGCAATTGCAGCGAGAAAGAAAACCACTTTTTGAAAAGTGGATTATATGATTATGGCAGACTAAATATAGCATATGATAATAAGACAAATAGGTTATCTGGTTATTACAGAAGTCAGGAAAAAGAATGGGACTGCGATTTCTTCATAGAAGGAAAACTTGAAAAAGATACTTTTAGAATTGTAATAAAAGACAAAAGGAACGTTTTGCCTATTGAACCTATAAAAGGAAAACTTTACTGCAAAGAAGACTCTATACTTGAAATGAAAATAGAGCAATCAATTTCAGCTGATTGTTGGAGGGTTTTGAAAGGCGCAGAGCATGAAGGAGTGAATTTCTATTTGAGCAAAGAAACAAATTGGACGAAAGTTTTAGTGGTAAACAAAAAGACATATTTTCATTCTGAACCAAATGACAACGCACGCAAGAATTCGTATTTAATAGAAGGAGATATTTTCTGCGTGAAAAGCGAAAATGAAAATTGGTTATATGGTGAATATCATGCTAAAAACGGAATAACTGAGGGTTGGATAAGAAGAACAGACGTATTCCCACTTTTAGACGAGAATGAATTAACTAAACTTTTAACGACAAGAAAAAACGCCCTATAACAGCTGCTAAATTTCAGCCGGGCAGATTTCGCTGTGCGAAATTTTTCCTACCTTGGTATCTAAATTGTCGCGGGACTAAGACGTCGCCGTCTTCATCCCGGCCGACAATTTAGCAGCAAACGTTAGCGTGCATTGTATTTTGACCTCGAAACATAAAAAAGAAATTATGAGACAATTATTGATTATTTCGCTTTTAATTATTTTGTTGAATGCGTGTACTTCGAGTGAAAAGCAATCGATAGTTAAGCTTCAGACAACGAATGAAAATAGTTCAAACAATTTAGGATGGCCTCCAGAGGTCTATAATAAAATAAAAGGAATTGAGCACTTATTTATCAAAAACAACGTAAAGAATTTTGATTGTGCAGACATTGAGAAATATTATTATGACAATGGCACAAAAGTAAATACAGAAGGATTGACTCAAGTTAACGATACATTGAATAAAAGATTGTTTGGAAATTATAGTAACGACAAAGGAACTTTTGACAGATGCTATCTTTTTTCAATAGAAAAACCAATTAACAATTTTTATCCGATAACTGTAATTCAATACTTTGGAGTTGTTGAACGTCCAATTATAATGATTTTATATGACAACAAAGGCAGAATTGTAAACTCTATAGAGGTTGCAGATTTTTATGGTGAAACTGGCGGTTGCTTAAAATCAAAATTCATAAACGATACTATACTAATTCAAAATATTAGATGGGATGATTACGGTTTAGATACTTTGACTAATCAACAAATATTTGAATCAACATTTAAAGAGCAAGAGGTGACAATTAAGTCAAATGGTGAAATTATTTTTAAGGAATTAAAAAAGTGGACAGAAGTAAGAAAAGAATAAACAACGACACGCTAACACACGCTAAATTTCAGTTGGGCTGATATGCTGATATCAATGTTTTTAGTAATTTAGGTTGCTTTTTATCGGGGGACAAAGAAGCGGTTCTTTGCTCCCAACCGAAATTTAGCGTGGAAACGTTAGCCACAATTTTATGACAATGAAGAAGATAGCAATAATTTCCCTGATCATATTTTGTACGACTTCAATGAGTGTTTTTTGCCAGAATTCAATTCCTATATCTAAGAATGAATTGATTGGATTATGGCAATCGAAAACTGAAAAGATTGGCTCGACTTATCTTGACAACTATAGTTTTTTCTCGAATGATAGATTTATTTTTCGCCCGACAACATATGATGGACTGAGGGGAATAATAGAAATTAAAGGAAGTTATAAAATCAATGATTTGACTATAATATTTTTGCCTGACTCCATCACTGAGTTAAAAGGAACAGAAATTGAAAGAAGTAGGATTTCGACACTATCAGACTCGTGGTCGCTCCTGGACACAAAACTTATAAAATCAAGAATTAAAAGCGAGACTCAAGAAGCCTCCTTAGAGAAAATCATAAATTCAGACAAAAAAAGTTATCATATTTTAATTGGCAAACAAGAGTTCTTCAAAATAAAAGATACTCCAGACAAATAAAAAACGAAGCGACATTATGAAAACGAAACTTTTTACAATTATATTTTTAATCACTCTATTTGCTTGTGGTAAAAGCGAAAAGAAAAGCACAAACAACAAATCTATTGACTCTGAAAAGGTAGTTACTGACAATGGTAAAACAATTGCAGACTCAACGAAAAGCATTAAAGAAGTTGGTATAGAAATTTTAGGTGGTGCTCCAATTTTCGGAAACAATGAAAAGTATTTGTTTCAACTCATGGATAGTTTGACAGTTAAGAATTCTAATGAAAGAACATTCTATTTTAAAGTATTCAAAAAGATTGTTGAGAAATCAGATGGTTATGTCTCGGAGGCTATTGGATTATATGCTCTGAAATATTTAGAAAATTATCCAAATGAATTCTTTTCTCTCTCTGATGAAGAAATAAAATCTTTCATGGGTTATATTGCTTATGAAGTGCGTTTATCAGAAAATAATGCTGATAGTTCCCTGAGGGCGTTATTATCGCAGTTAAAAGAAAAATCAAATAAAGAAACGACAAAGAAAATTGATTTATTCGAGCAAGAGCTTAATGAAAATTTGAACGAGAATAAATAAAAACTGTGGCTAACAGCTGCTAAGATCCATTGGGGCAGATGTTTAGAAAGGTTTTATTTTGTATATTGGTATTTATTTTAACGTGGGACAACGATGCTGCTTCGAACTCCCCAACGCATTTTAGCAGCAGGCGTTAGGTGCCATTTGGACGAAAAAAACGATTATGATGCCAGAAAATGATAATTTAGAAAACAAGATACTTGATTGGCTATCAAAAGAAGGATATCCTTTAGAATTTAAAGTTGCCAATATCTTTAAAAGCGGTAAATTTCAAACTTCGCAAGGCACATACGTTAATGATTTTAAAACAAACTCACCAAGAGAAATAGATGTTGCTGCCCAACGTACTGTAAGTATAGAAAATTCTTTCTTAAGAGTTTGTTATTTAGTTGAATGTAAATGGACAGGAAATAAACCTTGGATAATATTTACTGATAAAAGTTCTCGTATTGCACCAGCTGCATGTATATCACAGACTATTTCCACTTATTTGGCTGACTCAATTCTTTGGTTACTAGCATCTGATAAGGAAATACAGAATCTTTCGATTTTTGAAACACCAATAAGACCAGGTTTTAATGGAAGACAAGCTTTTGGTAATCAGAATGACGTAGTATATTCTACTTTGCAGTCTATAACATCTGCATGCTACTCTCAAAAAAAATTTTATGAGGTTTATACAAGGAATCCTGACAGCGTACTTTCAAATGGAGTATTGCTTTTTCCTATAATTGTAATTGAAGGGAAACTTTATGAGACATACTATAATAATGAAACCGAAAAAATTGAGATAGAAGAAAGAAAACAAATTAGACTTCATTGGAAAGGGTCAGAAGCTTGGAAATTTCACTCGACTATTGATATTGTTACAATAGATGAGTTACCTAATTATGTAGACAAATTATCCCAAGAAACAGATTTTTTAATGGAAAAAATGAAATCAACATTTTCTCTAATTAAAAATTGTTTGAATGAAAAAACTATTGAACCAATTAAAGATTTATTAAATGGTTCTCGTGGAAGATTGGGAATTCCACCCATTTTGGATAGAATTGTTAATGAAAATAAAAACGGCACCTAACAGCTGCTAAATTTCAGCCGGGCGGATTTCGCGATGCGAAATTTTTCCTATCTTGGTAACTAAATTGTCGCGGGACAAAGACGTCGCCGTCTTCATCCCGGCCGACAATTTAGCAGCAGGCGTTGGCTGCAATTATTCCTAACTCGACAAATTCGAGCATGAATTATTTGACTTTTTTGATTAATGTAATCGTGATTAAACAATGAAGATTGAAGAGATTATAGAACCGAAAAAAAAGAAATGGGATTTGTCAACAGATTTAATCTACAAATTTGAAGACATGCGCAAAAGAATGACTCCATTTAAATGGTTTATTTATTCGTCTATCTTCTTTTTCTTTTTCATAATGATACTTGAATTATCTTTTGGGGAATCCCATGGTGGAGGACATGCGCCAGTAAGACCCAATCATACTGAGGTAAAATTCAAAGATATCCCTTCTAGACTCGACCGTTATGCATTAATCTCTCTTATTATTGGTGCAATGATGGCTTACATCAGTTACTTCACCAAGAAACGTGATGATGAAAACCCCGACAATGGATTAATTGATATTGTAAAAGAGAAAAAAGTAATTTGTAACAATTGTATTAAAATGAAAAAAGACGATGGTATATATAATTGTGAATGCGGAGGATTATTTGTAACCGCTGATAAACTTGATTGGGCTGAAAAAGATAAACAACCAGAATAACAGCAGCCAACAGCTGCTAAAATCCATTGGGGCAGATATTTAGAAAGGTTTTATTTTGTATATTGTCAATTATTTTAACGTGGGACAACGACGCTGCTTCGAACTCCCCAACGCATTTTAGCAGCAAACGTTGGCGGTAATTCTTTAAAATACAGCAAAATGAAAGATGTAATTCTTAAACAATTTGACAAAGAAAAAATACTGTATGCAAATTTTGGTGAAAAATGCAAAGGTATTTTAACAGAACTAATATGCGATAATCAAATTATTATTCACAATATATCACATAGAGTAAAATCAATTGATAGTCTTTCAAGAAAAATTGATGCAAAAAAGGAGAAATATTCAAGCCTAAAAGAAATAACTGATTTATGTGGCATTAGAATAATAACCTATCTCGAAAGTGATGTCAACCGAATTGCTGATTTAATTGAAAAGGAGTTTGAAATCGATCCTGAAAATTCAGTAGACAAAAGAAAATTAAAAGCCGACCAATTTGGCTACAAATCGTTACATTATATCGTTTCTTTAAATAAACAGAGAGGTTCAATAAGTGAAAATATAAAATACTCTGAACTTAAACTAGAAATACAAGTAAGATCAATCCTACAACATGCTTGGGCTGAGATAGAACACGATTTAGGTTATAAAGGACAAATAACAATTCCCGAGAACTTGAAAAGAAATTTCAATCGACTAGCAGCATTACTAGAAACTGCAGATATAGAATTTGACAGATTAAAAAAGGAATTGACCGAATATGAAACATTAGTGACAAAAGAAATCGCATCTCAACCCTACAATGTTCTAATAGATCAAGCATCAATAGCATCTTTA
>JBPXJX010000550.1:0-3501 GCA_051715525.1 Bacteroidales bacterium | reverse complement strand
TGCGATTAATTGTGCGGGGATTGTTGCAACATATTTACCTCCGCTCAAAGTCATGGTTAAATTATTGATCAAGTTACCTGACGTTGTTCCCCAAAGTAGCCATGCATCTTGAATGCTCCCATCGCTATCGGCTATATTAATAGAGATGGTTACTGCTTGACCTGTTAATGGATTTTGTGGTGTCTTTGTAAGACTTGACATTGTTGGAGCCTGATTGTGAAGAACTGCAAAATTATAAAGCGATGATGCTTCGGCATCAAGATTATCTTTAGCATTAACACTCAAATAAATTGTACATGCTGATGATTGGGCAGGAATAATGGCTTTATAAACGCCACCATCAATATTCATGATAAGGGTGTTGCTTAAATTATCGGCAGATGTTCCCCAATTCACCCAGGCCTCTTTTATTGTTCCATCGCTGTCGGCTAAATTGGCTGAAATTGTAATTGCTTGACCAGTTTCTGGAATCTGTGGGTTATGTGCTATATTCGAAATGTTTGGAATACTATTGGCCGCAACTGCAAAGTTATAGGTAGATGTTGATACACCGCCCATATCGTCACGTGCACTAATTCTCACATAAACTGTGCGTGCTTGATCTTGTGCTGGAATGATTGCTTCATACTTACCATCAACAAACGAAAGCGTTAGCTGGTTATTTAAAGCCGAAGGCGAAATACCCCAGTTTAGCCAAGCATCTTCAATTGAACCATCGGCATCAGCAATATCTGCTGTTATTTTGATAGTTTGCCCTGCAAATGGTGAAGCAGGGATATTGGCAATATTCGAAATTGTAGGTTTTATGTTCTCAACCACATCATAGCTAAAAAGTTCCGTTGACGTTGCATCAGAATTATCTTTTGCCGTAACGCTTAGATAAACCGTTCCAGGTGCCTGCTTTGGAATAGTGGCTTTATAAATACCACCATCAAGAGACATTGGTAGTGTATTGCTTAGGTTACCTGCGGTCAAACCCCATCTTAACTCAACACTACTTATTGTTCCATCTGAATCAGTTGCATTGGCGGTAATAAGCACATCATCGTCGGGGGTTGGAGCGAATGGATTATTATTAATGTTTGAGATTACAGGAAGAGCATTAACACCAGTGTAGCCAGTCCAAGTAACATCATCAATTACTGGGCGTGCTGTACCATTGTTTTCAAGTTTAATTACAAAATCACCTGCTACATTGATGTTAGAAAATGTTGCTGTTTGCTCTGTGGCATTATAGCTAAAGGGTGAGCCAATAGCAACATTATTGATATACAACGTTAAAGTACCACCTGTACCCGAAAAAACTTGAATTACTTTAAATGATAGTGATTTACAACCACCTGATAATGTTCCAGATTGAACATAAGTACCAGCAACATTTTTTAAACAAATTGCTTTTCCGTTAAGAGTTTGATCTGTTCTTGCCAAACCTGTTGTCCAATTAGAACCATCGTCACCAGTCCAACTCTGATTAGCATAAACATCCGCCACTACAACAAGGTTTGTAAATGTCTCTGTCTTGTTTTGTCCTGCTTGGCCAATAGCAATTGTAAAATTTTGGTTTACAGTTGTACTACCATCATTAGCAGTTAATGAAACGTTATCAGAACCAGCAGTAGAAGGTGTTCCGGCCAATGTTGCTGTACCGTTACCTGTTGATGTTAAGGTTAACCAAGCAGGTTTTGTTATTGCTGATAATGTAATGGTTGCAGAAGTATTCGATTGGTTTGTAGCAACTATGCTATAGCTATATGGGCTGCCTGTTGTTGCTGATAAAATCGGAGATGAGTTAAACTTAAGGCCATCTAATGCAGAAACAGTAATGGTAAACGATTGGGTTTTGGTTGTTGTTCCATCGGTAACAGAAAGAGTAACATTATCAGATCCTGCGGATGAAGGTGTTCCGCTAAGCGTTGCGTTTCCGTTTGCTCCTGCTGTTAAAGTAAGCCAAGTCGGTTTTGTTGGCGCAGTAATGGTAAACGTTGCTCCTACCGGACCAGCGACCTTAACAGCATAAGTGTAAGATTGTCCTTGGGTTGCTGTTGTTATTGGTGAGCTAGTAAAACCAAGTTCAATTGTTCCGTTACCCCAAACAGCTTGAGCATACTCTGGGTGATCAATATAAGGATTACGATTGTGCTGATAAACAAAAATTGCATTGTTTCTATCTATCTCCTTTTGGCTTACCGGATCTTGCTGATTCCACTGTAACATTAATTCTTTAAACCATGTTTTATAAGCGGGGAATGAATTCCCTGCTAAAATTTCACCTGCGCTTCCATTAGATGCCCAACCTGCAATTTTATCTTCATAACGGGTTGCAACATAAAAGTACATTCGAGCAAAATCACCCTTAAACTCATCTATTGGTTCGAACACAGTTCCTGAATAACCCGTTGATGCATCGGAGCTACCCAATTTACTCCCATTTGAAGAGGTATATGATACTGAGCCAACTTTTCCATGAGGAAAACTGCTTCTGCGATTATTTACATACCCATCCGTTGGAACAATATGATGCGCATCTGAACGTTGTGGTGATGCTTTTCCTAACCAACTATCACAAAAAGTATGTTCGCGGTTATAACAATCAGCCTCTTTACTATAACTTCCACATTGATCGGTTGAAGTATGTGAATAAAAATAATTTGCTGTTCCGTTTGCTCTAACAGAATACATATCCCATACTTTTCCTGATGGCAGGTTATCGGATGTCTTGTAAACATTGTAAAGCCCATCATAACCAACATCGGTATGTCCTTTAATTATGTTATATAAAGCGGTTTTTAGCGTTGCGCCCGTTTTTCCTGTTGCATTATCATAATACCCTGCAGGCTGAGCAAAAACGGCAAATGTTAAGCTAACCAGTAAAACAAAAGAGAGTAATCGTTTAATCATCTTAATAAGTTTAATTTGTTGAAACTACCATATCAACTGGAACATCGTACGATGAGAATGGAACCTCATCTACTATCTGAAAATCGTAGCCAACGGCTACTTTATATGCATTTGTCTCCTTAAGAAAGCGATCATAAAATCCCTTTCCCCGGCCCAGCCTATTGCCCTTTTTATCAAAAGCAATACCAGGGATTATTGCAAAATCAACAGCTTTAGGGTCAACGAGTTCTTCTGTTTTAGGTTCAAGTATTCCAAAAGAATTATTCGTAACCATTTTCTCAACACCGTTGAACGCCCTTAATTCCAAAGTTTCACCAACAACAATTGGTAAAACCAATCGTTTTTTATCTGCCCACTTTTGTACAAACTGATGGGTTATCACCTCGTCGGGCAACGACCAGTATGCTAAAACTACATTGGCATGCTGAAACTGAGGAAGTATTTCAATTTGTCTAAATATTTTTTCAGAATCAAGCGCAGCCTGTTTTGGAGAAAAAAATTTTTTTCTCTCCTTTATTAACCGCCTTAACTCCTTTTTACGAATATTTACATCCTCATGATACATAAAAAGTCGGATTTTAAGGGGCTAAATTTAGTACAGTA
>JBPXJX010000549.1:0-5457 GCA_051715525.1 Bacteroidales bacterium | reverse complement strand
TGGAATCGAATTTGTTATTTCTTTATTCAATTCGTCTAAGCCTTTTAGTTCTGTTTCGCAGTTCGAAAAAACTATTATTTTCTTTACGCCACGTTTTAGCAATGGCATTATTCCTAGGTTTTCCAATCCTCCGCCATCGGCAAAGTCGTATTTGCTAACGGGTACCGCAGTTGGGTTGCTAAAATTGCACCAGTATTTCTGATTTGGGAATAGCTGAACTTTGAATAGCTTGTTAACCAAATCGCAAATCCATGAATATACTGCAGGTGCAGCCCCTGATATTCCAATAATTTCGCCCAAATTGAAAATGCTGAACTTGCTATCGAGGGTGGTTTGCACCAATTTGTTATTGGGATCGAAACTTGTGGGAGAATTTGAGTTGAACCCATGGGGTTGAACATAACCACCACCAATGGCGTTTGGTGTAATTTGGGTGGGTTTAAAAAGTTGATTTACACCAACGTACAAAGGGGTCATTTCGAACTGGTGCCGTTCAATGTTTTTTGGAGCGAATTTCTCATCCTGTTTTTTTGGCTGTAAATCGGCAAATGAGTAGTTACCTACAATTCCCTCGGCAATATAGTATGGACGGTTTTTCTTTGGGTTTACAAGGTAGAAATCGCTCTTTTTCAGATCCTTGTTTTGGCTTAAAATCTCGTCGCGTGTTTTTTCGTTATAAGTGAATGTTTTGTTTGGGTCACCAATATTGAAAGGGATAAGGAATATATCAGAAATAATTCTTGCGTACAAATCGCGATTATCCGATTTTCCCTCGATATGCATCTTAATAACCTCTAAAATTGTATCCTTTAAAATTTTGGAATTTGATATTGCATAGGCCATGCTGTTATTAGGCGTTTGCTTTAGGTTATCGAGCGTTATCTGACTGGGCTCAAGGTAATCGCCAAGGAAAGTGCCATCGCTAATATTTTTATCGAGATAAATAAAGGGCAGCGATCCCCAGGAGCCACCCGATACTCCGCACATATACTTTGCCCGTTCAAGAACTCCGATTTTATCCAATGCTCTAAGCTGTCCTAGCGTTAACGAGGCCGAACGAGTTCCACCACCCGAAAAGCAGACACCAAGGCTATCTTTACCTTTAAGCTCTTGAAGGTTATCTTCAGGAAAAACAAAGCCATCAACCTGCGTGTCGTACACCTTTGTAGTTACATTCAAGGGTTTTGTATTCATAAATGATTCTGTTTTATTGATTAATAATAGGTTATAGAAATATATCTTAATTTATGAAATTGAAAAAAAGTTAAACACTTAGTAGCTAATCGTTTGTTAATTAGTTAATAAGTGACTATTGTTTTTTCGATGCTTAATAGGAAAGGGGGGAAGAATGTTACTTTGTTGGTGACAAGTGACTGATAGACAATAAGTGAGAGGTGAGCATTGAGCGGGGAGAGTTGAGTGGTGAGTTCTGGGTTTTGGGTTAGAGGGTTTCAGAGTTAGAGGGTTTCAGAGTTACAGGGTTTCAAGGTTACAGGGTTTCCTATCATAACTCATCGCTCATTTATGACTACTCACAACTGTTAACTGGCAACTAAAAATAGGCTGTAGGCTGTGAGGCGGTTGGTTACTAATGTGTATAGCACAAAACCCCGCGATTAACGAGGTTTTGGGAGGTTGTTTCTGTTTTATGAAATGGCTTGGGCTAGCGGTTACCTATTAGCACTCTCTTTAGGTCGCCTTTTTCAATTGTAATTAAGTAGAGTAGGTAAGGGGCAAAGAGCATTATTCCAATTATCATGCAGGCTAAGCCTATAAAGATTGATTTTAAAGTGTATTGGTTTCGCCAAATTATCCATAACGCCGAAAGGGTTAAATAGCTGCTAAAATCTAAGTTAAATTGTCCATTCCAATCTAAATTGGTTATGTTTTGGGTAAAGACTGTTAGTAAATCCCATCCCTTGGTTTGCGCTACGTATACTGTGTATACTACCAATACTATTGTTTGGAAAAGCAATAAAACTTTTAAAAGCAGTTGCTTGCTGTTTTCGTTTTTCATTTTTTTATTTTTAAGTGTTAATACAAAATTTTACTTAGCAGGCTTCCAAAGTGGACCAACAGCAATGAGAAGGACTATTACATTGAAAACCACATTGGATATATTGCCCGATGCAAACGAACCTGCACTATCGAGCAAAAACCATGAGATTAACCCGAATAGTATTGATTTTCGAACCCCTTCGGGCGAGGCATCGTAGGCAAATTTTTGCAAAAACCAGATGCAAACGCCCCATCCGAAAAGAAAACCGCCTGTTAGGGCTGATAGAAATCGGGTTGTGGGTGCTTCGAATGATTGTTGTCCATCAATAGGCCAGCTTAGCAAATCGAGTGATAATCGGGCTAGCTCGGAAGTTGATACCATGGTTCCCAAAAAGAATATTGGGCCAAAAAGGCCCACGAATATTGCCGTAAACTTAAGATACGACTTGTGGAATTGTTTGGTCATATAAACAGCTCATTTTAATAATTTGAGGCAAAATTGGGCTATTTAAATGAGTGATTTTAGACGGTACCGTACAATGGCTAGACGAAATTTTGAACTATCTTCTTTAGGTTTTTGAAATAGTCAGTTAACCATTTGTTATTAAGGTTTTGATCGTTGATTTTAAGGTAGAAGTTTTCGAGCGCCAGCTCAAATATCCCCGCAAGCTGCTTTTCGGTTAGGTTTAGCTTTAGGTCTTTCATCCAAACCACCACAAAGTTATTTCCAACTATCCTGTTCGATTTGGCAAGGGCATCAAAGTAATGCTTTTGCTCGCGGTTTATCCTTAGCTGACGGTTAAAAAGTAGATCTATTCGATGTTCTAATAGAATATTAATTAATTCTGGGTCAATGTTTTTGCAATCGCTTTCCTTGTTTGCAATGATATAGGCTTGTTGGATATGATAATCTAATAGGTGTTGTATAAATATTTCAAGATCAGCAAAATGATGGTAAAAAGATGATTTGCTAATCCCAACTTTTTTTGATAACGACTCAATTTTAAGAGCGTTTACACCCGATATGGCAAATATCTCGTAGCCAGTTTTAATCCAAATATCTTTGCCCTCTATCATTTTAAACGGTTTTGAGGTTGGAGATTACTTACCAATGCAGAATTTGGAGAAGATATGACCTAAGATATCATCAGTGGTGATTTCCCCAGTAATCTCACCGAGGAAGTATATTGCCTGTTTTATATCAATGGCAACCAAATCGGACGAGAGGTTGCTCTTTAGCCCGGCAATTACATCGTTTAGGTTCTCGCGAGCACGCACCAGCGATTCGTAGTGGCGCACGTTGGTTACTACAACCTCATCGGTTTCGGGTTGGCCATGTAGCCCAAGGTTTATGAGGGTACTGGTTAGCATGTCGATATTGTGCCCTGCCTTTGCGGATATAGCCAGTATATGGTGATATGGGTATTTTGCCTGCAGCGTTGCTATGGTTTGATTAATGGCCGTTTTATCGGCCTTGTCACCCTTATTAATAAGGATAAGCGGGATTTGGTCGGCATTTAGCGTTGAATCTATCTCATGAATCGATTCAATTATTTCATCAATAGGACTTTGGGAATCTACAAGGAGTAGAATAATCTTTGCCTGCGAGATTTTTGCATAGGCACGCTCAACGCCAATAGATTCGATAGTATCGGTGGTATGCCTTATGCCTGCAGTATCGATAAAGCGGAAGCTGATTCCGCCAAGGTTAATCATATCCTCAATAGTATCGCGGGTTGTGCCTGCAATTTCCGAAACAATGGCTCGTTCCTCGTTGAGCAAACGGTTTAAAAGTGTTGATTTTCCTACGTTTGGCTTTCCAGCAATGGTAACGGGGATTCCTTGCTTGATAACGTTTCCAAACTGGAACGAGCTAATCATCTTCTCGATAACCGATAGAATCTCGTTTATAAGGTCGACTAGCTGTGTGCGATCGGCAAACTCCACATCCTCCTCGCTAAAATCGAGCTCAAGTTCAATAAGGGCGATGAACTTAAGCAGCTGCTCACGTAGCTCTTTGAGTCGGTTGGAGAAACCGCCTCGCATCTGCTGTAGCGCCACCTTACGCGCCGCCTCGCTTGATGATGAAATAAGATCGGCAATGGCCTCGGCCTGCGATAGGTCGATTTTACCATTCAAAAAGGCGCGAAGCGTAAACTCGCCCGGTTGTGCCAATCGAGCACCGTTAAAGACAAGGAGTTCGAGTATCTGCTGTTGAATTATTTGCGAGCCGTGGCACGATATCTCAACGATATCCTCGCCGGTGTAGGAGCGGGGAGCCTTAAAGATGCTAACCAAAACCTCATCGACAGGGCGTTGATCGTCGTAAATAGTGCCATAATGAATTGTGTAGGCCTTTTGCTCTGCCAAACGTTTTTTACCCTTGCTGGCCTTAAAAACCTTATCGCAAATGGTAATGGCATTTTTACCGCTAAGACGAATAACGGCAATAGCACCCGTTCCGGGTGCAGTGGCAATAGCAGCAATGGTTAGGTCGTCGACAATCATTATCAAAATATTTCTGCAAAGCTAGTAAAAAAGTTGATTGAACGGGTTTTGAAAGCATAATTCAAAAGTATGCTTACTTGTTTTAACCACGGAGTTACATGGAGTTTAACACGGAGGGTTGCTGATTAATTGTAATAAAAAAAGCATTGTGTTACTCTGTGCTAAACTGCGTTTTTAAAAAAAAATGTCACGTTGTTGGACGTGACATTTTTTTCTTTTGTAGTATATGATTTTTACTTCAATTCAATTTGGCTAATTGTATATTCTAGCGCCTCCTCAAGCATTTCGGTTGGAGGATCGGGTGTATAGCCATGTTCATGAAGCAAACTTGCCATTGAGCGTGAATAGTCGATGTCTTTTTTAGCAATTTGATAAACTTCGTCCCAAGTTAGCTTTTTGCGGGCAACGCCATCTTTTATTGCCTGCATTGCAACATCGGCAGCCTCTACAGGAAACACATCAGCTTCGTCCATTGTTGGAACAATATTCTCAGAGTTGATGCCGCGTTTCTCGGCATAATTTGCCAACGAGTGAGCCGCAGCAATGGCCATATTATCGGTAATCTTAGATGCACGTACTACTAACGCTCCCTTAAGAATTCCGGGGAATCCAATTGAATTGTTAACCTGATTAGGGAAATCGCCTCGACCAGTTGCAACGATAAATGCACCAGCTTCTTTTGCTGCGTATGGGTAAATCTCAGGAACAGGGTTCGCGCATGCAAAAACAATTGATTGCTTATTCATCAATTTAACCCATTCTTTTTTAATGGTATCAGGCCCAGGAGTTGATAATGAGATAAGCACATCGGCACCTTTTATTGCTTCCTCCATAGTTGAAATGCAGTTGGGGTTTGTGCTTTCGCAAAGCTCCCATTTACGATAAAAACGCTCATCGGCTTTTATATCTGTTCTCTTTTTATGTAAGCCACCCTTAGTATCGAAAAGCACC
>JBPXJX010000548.1:0-7395 GCA_051715525.1 Bacteroidales bacterium | reverse complement strand
TTCAGCTAATACCGTAACCTAAATCAGCTTCTACTAATATATCGCAAACCCTTTTGTTTTTACCATAATGATAACGTAGTGGGATACTATCTCGTTCCCATACTTTGATGTTTTTTATCTTTTTTAGGGTCGCTAAAGCCTCGCCATAGTATTGTACTTTGGGTTGAAGGCTATAAACTGGGTTTCCTCCAGATATTACATCAAACCATTCTTTTTTAACAAATTCAGATAAATTGATAAACTTATTGATTTTTGCCATTCCGTGATCGGAAACGATTATAACATTAACCTTTGATGCAATGGGTAATGCTTTTACCTTTCCAATAAAAATTCCTAGAAGGCTATCAATTCTCTCAACACTAGCTTTTGTTTGAGGCGATTCCGGACCAAAATCGTGGCTAGTCCAATCGGGTTCGTGGTAGTAAAATGTGATTAACCTAGGTCTTTGCTCAATTGGAAGGTTTAACCAATGAATTACAGTATCGATTCTATATGCTAGTGGAACCCTTTGATTATACTTTTTCCAATAAGTTGGTTGCATGCCTTTAATTTGGGTTTCTGAGCCAACCCAGTAAAACGATGCCGACTTAACACCTTGCTTCTCTGCAGTAATCCATATGGGTTCGCCAAAGTAAAAATCAGGAAATTCAACGCTTTGACGATCACCTATAGAGTAAAATCCTAAATCAGGATCATAAAAGGAGTTGTTTACTATCCCGTGATTATCTGGATGTAATCCAGTTGCCATGCTATAGTGGTTTGGAAATGTTTTAGAGGGATAGCAGGGTATTAACGATTTGGCTTTTACGCCTTCTTGGGCAATTTTATTCAAATTAGGGGTATTGTACAGTGTTGGATAATCCCATCTAAAACCATCAAGCGATAGCATAATAACGTAGTTATCCTTGGCCTCTTGTGCAATACTGGTGATGAACAGAAATAGGCCTAACCAAAAGGATAGTAGGTATTTCTTTATTGTCATAGATATTATTTTAAGGGGTTGAAAAGTAGTAAATTATTCAATTAGATATTGCAAATTTTTGAGATATACTTTTCAACATCAAATTTGCGTTTACACCCATTGTAGTTCATAAACCTTATTTTGCCAAAAACTTCTCGTTCGCTCCAAGCTCGATCATGAACTCCTCCAATAGACCAAGCAATTCCTGTATAGCCATTTGGATCGCGCCCATCAATGCTATATTTATCATTTAAAAAGATTGCAATGCTCATTGCATCTTCTGGTGACAAAGTCCATTCCAAAATCTTTTTTGCCCAGTACATTCGCATGAAACCATGCATTTTGCCTGTTTTTACCATTTCTGCTTGAGCTGCATTCCAAAGTTTATCGTGAGTTTTTCCTTGCTCAAATTGTTCTAGCGTGTATATAAACTCCCGATTATCAGATCTGTGTATCCGATGTGTTTCTTTTGCCCAGGCATGAAAGCCGTTGTATGAGTCGTAATCTTGATTATAATAGCAGAAGTTGTCGGATAGTTCACGCCTCACAATTAGCTCTTCGAGGAATGCTGCTTTATCTGCCTCTGGGGCAGATGATTTCATTACTTCAATGGCAACCCGCTGTGCCGATATTTGCCCAAAATGCAAGTAGGGCGATAGGTGTGACTGTCCATCAAGATTGGGATCGTTTCTACGAGTTGAATACCCATTCAGAAGATTATTGATGAACCCGATTAAGTTTTTTTGGGCCTCAGATTCACCTGACTTCAACCAATCTATAGGCTTTACGCCTACATCTGGGTTTAACCAATTTACAATCTGTTCAATATCTATTGGCGTATAACCGATTGGAACATTTTGAATATTTGAGAAATCAGTTAAAAATTCCGGCAAAAGTCTTTTGATTTTTGGTCGTATTGTGTATGCCCCAAATTCTACTTTTTCGGAGGCTATCCAGCAAGGAATAATGTTGTGGGCATCAACTTCATGATGAGAAATATCAATTAAAGTATTTAACTCATCTTTCCACTTCCTTTTTACTCTCAACGGATCGAAATCGCTTACAAGCAATGCCACCCTATTTTCACTGATGAAATTTTGAAGCGTAGCAACAGGTTCACCTTTCAATAGAATAAACCCAATCCCTTTTTGTGACAATGATTTAGAAACTTCATCTAACCCTCTAAGCATAAAATCGTAATGCCTAATGTTAGCGCCAATAAAGCTAGTTGATATTGTAAATACTACTGTAAGTATACTGTTGTGTTGCTTTGCTTGCTGATAGGCGTAGATTAATGCCCAATTATCTTTTACACGCTGATCGCGCGACATCCAATATACAACTTGTCCATTTGTAGATTTACCCTCTTTAAGTATTCTAACCCTTTTGGAATTGACCATTTTCTAAAACGTTATTGTCTACAAAAATAAAACTCAGGGAGGATTTCCCTGAGTTTTAAATAGGATAGGGATAATTTAAACCAATTTTGATTTTTGAAGGATGTCGTTGTCTCGCATTAAAATATCAACATATTGAGCCCTACGATAAGCAAATGGATCCTTTAGGTTTTTCTTGGCAAGTTTTCCCCTAAAGTCATCAATAGTATTGTAACCTTTACTATTCATCCAAGTTTCGAGTTCATTTAGAATTTTTGGTATCTGACCAATTCCATTTTGGTATATTGTGCTTACAACCTCAAAGCAAGTTGCTCCTGCAAGTAGCATTTTTATGGCATCATCGCCATTCATAATACCTGAGCAGCTACAGATATCTGCAGCAATATTGCCATGTAGTAAGCCAGTAAACTGAAGTGTTAACCTCGAGTCATTACTTGTGCTGAGGAACAACGATTGGGTCAACTCCTCTTTCTCAATATCGATATCAGGTTGGAATAGCCTATTAAAAATCACAAAACTTTGAACTTCTTTAGCATCCATTCGTTTAATAACATCTAACGGATTGGTGTAGAAAGGACTTAGCTTTACGCTTACTGGAATGCGTAATGATTTTTTTACGCTTTGTAAAACATCAAGTTGTGATTGAATTATTACTTTGCCATCAATGTCAAAATCCTTTGGTGTTGTATAAAAGTTTAGCTCAATTCCATCAACCCCTGTTTTCTCAATTTCAAGGGCATACTCGATCCAAGTATCGGCATGACTAGAGTTTAAACTTGCAATTATTGGGATGTTAAGGGCTTCTTTTGCTTTTTTAAGTTTGTAAAGATGTTCTTTTGTGCCTGCATGCTTTAGGTTTGGGAATAGCCGAGTCATTTCAGCATGGCGTTCGGTATACTCGTCAAGTTCGTTTTGAAGTTCTAGCTCTTCGAGTTGGATTTGCTCTTCAAAAAGCGATTTAAAGACTATTGCGCCTGCACCTGCCTTTTCAAGGGCTTTAAGTATATCAAGATTTGCCGTAAGGGACGATGCACCCACTACCAATGGGTTGCTTAGTTCGAGTCCCATATAGGTTGTTTTTAGTGTTGCCATAGTCTTTTAGTATTGGTTTTTAATGATTTACGATAATATTAATAACAGAATATACTGATAACAATTTAATATAAAACAGGATAAGAAGTCCAGTAAAACTTAATCCTTTATTATATAAACAATAAAAAAAACGATTTGTTTAAGTCTATTCTAAAGAGGAGAGTATATTTTTAACTAGCTGATCGATGTTTTTTTGCCACTTATAATCTGTAAAGTTCTGACCATTAATTGCAATTACGAGATTCTTATCAGGAGCAATGTAAACAAACTGATCGCCATAGCCTGCTGCATAAATTAATGGATTTCCATCGGGTTGCTTTGTTATCCACCAATGTAGACCATAATCGGCTTTACCATTTTTAGATTCTATCCTTGTTGATTTTTCTATCCATTCGCTTGATACAATCTGAATATCGTTAAAACATCCATTGTTTAATATAAGTATACCTATACGAGCCATATCACGGGTTGTAAGGGAGATGCCTCCCCATGCAGGAGCATCGTTTTCGGGGTATTTATCCCAATGGTAAGTTTTAATTCCTAAAGGTGTAAAAAGATAGTTTATTACAAGCCATTCAAAATCGTGACCTGTTGCCTTTTTTAATATATCTGCAATTACCTGAGAATTTCCGCTATTGTAGCAGAATTTACTGCCCGGCGGGCATTCTGCTGGGAGTTTTAGTGTTTCCTTAACCCAGTTCAGGTTACTTTGGCTTAGCTCAATAAGCGCATTCCCAGCATAGGAGTAATGAGTTGTCCATTCATCCCAAAGCAGACCAGTTGTTTGGTTTAGAAGATTACGAATGGTAATCCTTTTTTTGATTGTATCCTTTTCAAAAATTGATTTATACTCAGGGAAAAAAGTCCAAATAGGAGTATCAATGGATTTGATAAATCCTTTATCAATACAAATGCCTGTTAAAAGAGAAGTTATGCTTTTAGTAACCGAACTGATAGGATGGATTGTGCTAGCACTATTAAAACCATAGGATTGCTCAAAAATAATCCTCGATTTTGAGAATACAACAATACCTGAAATCTTTCCATATACATCATCACGTAGTTCAGCATCAATTTTTTTAAGTGAGTCTTTTTTGAGTTTGTTTAAAGCATCTATTGGCTCAGCAAGGATGTAAGTATAATAGCCAAAGCAAACCAAAATAAGCAGTAGGGTTTTAAGATTCTTACTTGTTTTCATTGTTTGCAAATTGGCTTTTAACCAAAGATAATAAAATTATCGATTTTTAAATGATTTATAAATTCTTTCCAGAGCTTCGTTAACGATGGTTCTTGAGCAGGCCAGATTCATTCTTTGAAAGCATTTGCCTTGCTCTCCAAATATCGAACCCCTGTTTAGTCCAACTCCTGCATCGTTAATGAGTATGCTATTAAGGGTATCATCATCAAGTCCAAAAGCTCTGAAATCGAGCCAAATCAGATATGTTCCTTGGAGTTCAGCCACCTTTACTTTTGGTAGTTTGGTTTCGAAAAAAGATTTCACTGCGTCTGCATTACCTTTTATATATAAAAGTGCTTCTTCGAGCCATTGTTCACCACTCTCGGAGTAAGCCGCCTTAACTGACTCAAAACCAAAAATATTGCCAGAACCGGCACCTGTTGCTTCTAATGCATGGTTGTATTTTTTAAGAAGTTCGCCATTAGGAATAATTACATGACCTGTAAAAAGACCAGCAAGGTTGAATGTTTTACTTGTTGATGCAAATGTAACACAATTCATTTTTAGCTCGTTGCTTAAACTTGCTAGTGGAAAATGTTTGTATGGTTTTATTATTAAATCAGAGTGAATCTCATCAGCAATGATAAGGATATTATATTTTAGGCAGATTTCTCCAAGTTTCATTAGCTCATCACGACTCCAAACTCTACCAACAGGATTATGTGGATTTGATATAATTACCATTTTTGCCCCTTCAAGGGCAAGCCTTTCGAAGTTTTCATAATCCATTCGGTATTGCATATTCTCTTCTATCAAAGGATTTTGGAGAATTTCGCGACCGTTATTCTTGATTGTTGAAAAGAATGGATGGTAAACCGGTGTTTGAATGATGATTTTATCACCAGGAGCGGTATAGGCTTGAATGGCATGGTTGAGCCCCGATACCACGCCCGCGCAAATGCTTATCCAATCGGGTGATATATCCCAATTATGTCGCTTTTTGTTCCACCAAACGATGGCATTGTAAAAGAACTTGTCGCGAATGGTATAGCCTAAGATTGGATGTTTTAGCCTTTGGGCTAACGCCTCGATAATGAAATCAGGTGTTGGTAAATCCATATCGGCAACCCACATTGGAATAACATCCTCATTACCAAAAACAGTTTTTCTTAAATCGTACTTAACGCACGAAGTGTTTTCGCGGGGGATAATTGTATCGAAGTTGTATTTTGCCATAAATGAAAAAATCAGCTTTCCTTTTGCACAATATATGAGCTAAGGAAAACTGATTATTAAGTTGTAAGTAAAACTATTTCTTTGCTGAAAGTTTGCTTAGCTTTGAGAACGATTGGTCAATTGCACCTAGTAAATCAGCATTAATTGCTTTGTAATGTGCTTTAACCTGTTTAGTATCGAACGATTTGTCTTGGTTGTTTACTCTGCTGATTAGATTGTTTCTTGTATCAACAATTTCACCCATGATTTCGATAACGCCATCGCGATTCTTTTCGCCATTAATTAAAAGGTATGTATAGCAGTCGCTAATAACCTCACCAATGAGGAAATCAACATCCTTCTTAATCTCTCTTTTGTTTGCCATGTTTAAATTCGTTTATAATTGAGCTGCAAAAATAGTATTTTCTTAAAAATAAAGTAGATATAATTCAATAATCTGAGTTAATTCTTTTGAATAATAGAGTTTTTGGGCTTTATAGGTTTGTAAAATCAAAATGCAAAAAAAAACCGCCCTAAGCGATTCCTAAATTACAATTTGCCCATAACCTATTAACTTAATAACTCAACAACTCAATAAGAAATAGATTTAGGAGTAGGGTATGCACCTGTAAGGAAGTTTAACCTCTGGGAGTTCGAATAGAACCGTTCCTTCGTTGAGCAAGTCCTCATCATCCTCGTGGTAGTTCCAAATTACTTCAACGCTTACCCCGTTATTTCTGAAATTTGCAATTTTACGCATGATTTCACGAAGGTATTTGTATGATGAAGAGTTGATGTATTTAAAGTTCAGATCTACAATAACCTTTGTTGCCTCTTTATCTTTAATATCTTCGTAGAACTCATCGAGCCAGTTTAGCACTTGTAGGTAGAATTCTTTAGCGTTTTCGGGGTGCGAAATACCTGAAATAGAAAATATTTTACTCTCTGAGTCGAATAAGATCTCAGGAGTATCTATCGCTGCTTCTATTTTTAAAGGTTTCATTTTGCCCTAATAAGTAGTGTAAATATAGATGTTTTATATAATTGTTACAAGTTAAAAATCATTAACACCCCAATAGATTTGATTAAAGTCTTGATTTCGTGATTAAACATCAAATAATAATTGATAAATTCTGAATTTTACAAGATTGCTTTCTTAATACTTGGCTTAAATTAGTAATCCTGCTGGTTTATTTATTCATAAATAATACTTTAACTGCATTATAGTCAGATATATATGCTTTGAATATAATTTTTCTAAAGATTTAACATAAAAAATGAAGATTTTTATGTTATGATAGTGTACTTTTACGGTAAGTTTATAAACCTGATTTGAGCAATTCTGATTTCTACGTGGAGATTTTTTGATTTTGGTTGTGTTTTTAGAAGTTGCTCAAGTTTTTCGTTCTTCGTTTAATTTTTTTGTGTGTTTGGGAAAAAGGAGGTCGCAAGGCCTCCTTTTTATTTTTTGCACCTGCTACTTTTTGAAAATAAAGTATACTGCAAGCACTAAAAAAACAAAGCCAATTAGATGGTTTAGTTTAAACGATTCA
>JBPXJX010000547.1:0-3503 GCA_051715525.1 Bacteroidales bacterium | reverse complement strand
TAATGGGCAAAGTATTTTTATTACTGATGATTATAAAACGCCAGGTGTTGAATTCTTTAAAAGTGATGTTAAAATTAATGCAACTACCTACGATGAAAAATCTGGGAATTTATTTGCAGCATTAGCTAATGGAAAGATAATTTACTGGGAAAATATTCAAAATGGGCAGGAGTCATTAAAAGAGATTGATCATGTAAATAATGTTGAATGGACTTCAATTAAATATAGCTCTTCAAAAGGAATTGTTGCAGTTGGGAATAGGAGCGGAGCGATCTATTTATGGAATTTATCAACTGGCGATAAGCAACAGCTAAGAGGACATACAGGTAGGATTACAAGTATCGATTTTTCAAGTACAGGTACTTTGCTTGCAACATCGAGCTATGATAATTCGGTTAGAATATGGACTGTTGACGATTTAAAGACACTACCTATTATAGTAAAAGATAATCCAACTTGGGTTACATCGGTTAAGTTTACTAGCGATGATAAATTCCTTGTTAGCGGTGATAAAGAAGGACGAATTCGTATGCTTCCTACGAGTGTAAAAACTTTTATTGATGAGTTCTGTGGTTTCTTAACCCGCCAATTGAGTCAAAACGAATGGGCTAACTACGTAGGTTCAGATATACCCTATAAACCAACTAAATGCAATAATTAGCAATGAAGAAATTTTTACTCATAATATTTAGCCTAACATTGAGTGTCCAGGGTTTACTTGCACAAAACACCTGTGGCGATCAACTCAAAGTGGCTCAGCGACGATTCGACGATGGATTGCTCGAGGATATTCCTCAGCTACTTGCAGGTTGTATGAAATCTGGTTTTACCAATGAGGAGAAAACCAATGCTTACAAACTGCTTATTCAAACCTATTTGTTTAGCGAGAACCAGGCAAAAGCCGATGAGGTTATGCTTAAGTTCCTTAAAGAATTTCCAAGTTATTCTTTAGCTAATAACGATCCCAAGGAGTTTGTTAATCTTCATAGCACTTACCGAACAAAACCTATCTTTAAAATAGAGTTAAAATTTGGGCTTAACTTTTGCATGCCATCATTTGTTGAGCCATATGGGGTTGGTGATATCGCAAATATTAAACCTACCTATAAAACAAAACTTGGGGGTAATGCAGAGCTAAACTATATCAATAACCTTTATAGAAATATTGATTACAGCATTGGCGCTTCAGTTATACTTGCAAATTATAGCTATTCTAACAACCCCACAAACTACTCCACTGTTACAGGTGATTTTAGCAATATTTTTATTGGACTCCCCATTGCCGTTAGGTATAACTATACTATAAAAGGGTTTAATGTTTTTGCGAAAATTGGAGTTGAACCTACATACCTAATAAAATCTTCCGTTGCATTAACTCGAACCGATAGGATTATTGGTCGTCAGGAGCCTTTTACCGGAACCGAGGATTTAATCGATGCCCATAACAAAATTGATATTCGCCCGCTATTTGCAATTGGAACGGCATTCAAAATAAAGGGAAACCTGCTGAATGTTTCGGTTGGGTATAAGTTCAGCTCAATGACACAACTTAATAAAGATAAGAGGTACTCAAATTCTACTCTTCAAACGAAATACTTTTTTGCTGAGGATTTTCTACGATTAAATCAGGCGCATATTTCGATTTCATTTATTCGCCCAATTTATAAACCCAAGAAGTTAAAGTAGCATGAAAAAAATATTTTACATTACATTACTCGCTTCCATTCTAATTTCCTGCGAAAAGCCCATCTCGGATTTTCAATCCGAGAACTTTATCAAAATATATGGTAGTGGTTACGAGAGTAAAGGGAATGACGTAATTGAACTTTCGAATGGTGGTTATCTAATAACTGGATATGACAAGGTTAGTACTGACAATAATCTTACTGTTACCAAGGCTTTTGTGGCTAAACTTGATAAGAACGGGAATACCATTTGGAGCAAAACATATGGTCAGGATAAATATCGTTCAGAGGGCATAGTTCTTAAGGAAGTTGCAGATGGATATTTAATTGCAGGGATATATAACGATGCTGGTATAAGCAATTCAATTCAACACTCATTTATACTTAAAATCGACTTTGAAGGAAACGAAGTTTTCAACGAAACAATTGGTGATTCAGACTACGATATTACTATTAACGATATCGTAGTTGATGATAATAACATATATGTTGTTGGATTCTCTGATGTATTGAATGGTGGATTAACTGATTACTATATCGCTCAACTCAATTATTTGGGGGAAACCCAAAATGTAAAAAATTATTCAATTGGAAAGAATTGCTCGTTCCAAAAGGTATTTTCTCAGGGTGAAAGTCTTATGATTGTAGCAACAGATAAGAATGCGGGAAGAATGTATGTAAGTCCATTCTTGAAAAGTACTATTAATTATTATGGGACAACTGAATCACCTGGAGAAAATAATGAACAAGCAGTTGATGCTGCTTTTATTGGTGAGAATTTATTTTTACTCTCAACAGGAGGGGCATCAAATTTTAAACTCTCCAAGTTAAATCCTGATCTTAAAACTTCAATATGGGATTTTAAACCAGCTAATAGTTCAATTTTTGCAAAGGCATTAGCTTACCAGAACGATGGTTCTTTAATGGTTTGTGGTGAATCAAGTGCTGATGGGAATCCATTAATTCATTTTATAAAACTAAACCCCGATGGTAGTGTTTTTAATAGCGAAAACTACTTTAAAACAATTAGTGGGAATATTGGTAAAATAAAGGAAACAAGAGACAACGGATTAATTATGGTTGGCTCAACTGCAGCAACCTATGGGATGAATATTCAGTTGATTAAAACTGATAAGGATTACTTTATGCTTATAAAATAAGAGATACTGCCATGAAAACAATTAAATTATTAACAATCATAGTTTTTATTGCAATTTGCAGTAAGGTGATTGCCCAGCCAACAATAACAATTAGCGCCCCAAGTGCAATTATAGCAAATAGTGCAACAACTATCACTTTCACAATTAACTATACTGGTGCAACTGCTGTTACTCTCAACGAAACTTTTGTTACAATTAACCATGCAGGAACAGCTGGTGGAACTAAACTTGTGGAGGGAAGTGGAACAGCTACAAGAACAGTTAAGATTAGTGGTATCACGGGCAATGGCAGTTATACTATTTCAATTGCATCAGGGAGTTCAACCGATGGTACTACTCCAGATGTTGGAGTTGGCCCTAGTGCATCTGTTTCTGTTGATAATACCCCCCCCACAGCAGCTATTACCTATAGCCCTGCAACTGGACCTTATAAATCGGGCACAAGTTTGACCATAACTGCTACCTTTAGTGAGTCGATGCTTGATAGCCCTATACCTCAAATATCGTTAAGCGGTTTTCCAACTGTACTTGCATTAACAGATATGGCTAAGACTAGCGCTACCGTTTATACCTATACATATACTGTTCCTGCTGGCAATGGAACACAAACAGTTACTTTAGGAACAGGTACTGACCTTGCGGGCAATATAGTTACATC
>JBPXJX010000546.1:0-3166 GCA_051715525.1 Bacteroidales bacterium | reverse complement strand
TTTTGAATCAATTAAAAAGAAACTTTAAAGCAATATCTCTTATTAAACTTATTGTTTCTTTTTTATTAACTTTACATCATACATCAAGAATCCTTAAATGGATACCAACCGAGTTAACACCACGGTGGTAAAAGCGATGTGGACGGTCTGTCAAAAATGTTAAATCTCCAACCTGTCCCCCTATTGTTTTCTTGATGCATTTTAAATGTATCAATTAAAAACAATAGTATGGAAATGAAAAATCTTAATTTTAATGGTATGGAACTACCTCCCTCATTGGGCTATGGCATTCTTGATGAAAAAAGTGTGAAATTCGAAAACGAAAAACTCTTTGCTGAGTATGTTTTTGAATGCGATGATTCGGTTGTCCACAGAATCAAATGGACTAAAGACCGCAGTGAATTTAGAACCTTCTTGCATGGGGTATCTAAAAGATTTACTGTTTACCCCACACTAAAACAGACTATGCTTTACGATTGTATGGATTGGAATCTTCAAACAGATGATTGCTACCAGTTCCTTTCTGACGAGATAATTAAACTCGGTAATATTTACGTAAACCATCCCAAGACTGATGGAAAAGATACCATATTAAATTATTTCCCAGCTGGAAAACTATTCCTATTCTCGCTCCCCCTTCTTACCAAAACCGATAAGTATCTAGATTTTTTAGAGCAAGTTAAAAGTTCAAAACTCATATGTTTTTTTCGTGAACGGCATGGTCATCTATTGCAAGAAAATCAAGAATCTAAAGTTACCAATCAACCAATCATCATTGCTGAGTTTATAGTTACGCTTGCCCATCTTTTCAATGCAGCAAAGGAAATGGTAGCTGCTGGGGTGATTGACCAAAGTAAAATCTCACGTTTAATTGTCAACGAATCCTATGATGCAGAGAATTCGCTTATGCAAACATTTAGAGGGGATTCAAAAAAGCCATACTTCAGTATTGTTTTTAAAGAATTTCCCAGAGATAAGTTCGAAGGGCTTTCTGAACTATTCCTTTTACAGGTGGAAGAGTTGGAAAGAATATATCATCAAACATGATGTCAATTTAAATCATAAGTCAATAGATATAAACGCATTAACACATATATGGGTTTGTTTTATTTTAGCAATTAGATTCATAATTAGTCACTTAATGTTTAAAACTTGTTCGTTTTGTTAGTGTTATTATATTGTTTTCAATAACATAATACATCAATTTTGTGTTATCCTGTTTTTGATTTTTTACTGCTAATAAAATACTTATTTTTGACTTGATATTTTTAACAAGTTTATCAACAAAACCGTTTAATTTTAACTAGCGTGAGTACATATCCAACTATCAAATTTACGTTTTCAGGACACGAATCTTTTCAGTGCAGAAATCTCTGGCTTAAAAAGGGGTATGATTTTGTGAATAATAACAAATCATTTAGTGACGAAGATGCTGTTGTTGAGTTAGGTGTAGGAAAGAATATGGTTAGTTCAATTCGCTTTTGGATGAAGGCATTTAACATTCTTAATATAAACGATGAACTAACTGATTTTGCTCATAATCTTTTATCTGATGATGGTTTTGACCCCTATTTGGAGGATGAAGCTAGTATATGGATTTTACATTATCAACTTGTAAAAAGAGGTTTTGCTTCTATTTATTCAATTGTATTCAATGAACTTCGAAAGGAGAGAATAGAATTCACTAAGGAAAATTTTATTGGATTTTTAAAACGTAAATCAGAGAATGAAAAGTCATTTCAAATAAATGAAAAAACCTTACTTGAAGATTTCTCAGTTCTATCGAAGATGTATTTACGTTCTAATATTCAAAACAAGGACAAAGAGGATACTTTTTCGGGATTACTCACTGAACTCGATTTAGTCAAATCATATAGTAAAGGGAAAGAGGATGTTTATATCATTGAAAACTCTGACAGACAAGAAATTCCTGATGAAGTAATCTTATACGCTATATTGGATGACGATTCTTTCGATTTATCCGTAAACTTAAATAGCATTGAACAGAACTATAACAGCGTTGGTTCTATTTTTGCCATTAACAGAAACGGAATTCTAAACAAGATTGAAAATCTTACATCGAAATATTCCTTTTTAGTTTTTAATGACCACGCTGGAATTAAAGAATTGCAGTTTAAAACCAAACCTACAGCAGTTTCAATATTGGAGAACTATTATGCAAACTAAATACACCACCTCCACAAATATTATACGTGATTTAACAAGGGAGTTGAATTACATACCAACACCAAACTCAATAGGTGTCGTGAATCAAATTGTAAATGACTTTAAAAGGGGTATTAGGTCTTTTAATATTATTGGCTCTTATGGCACTGGTAAGTCTTCGTTTCTTTGGGCATTACAACAAAGTATAACTGGTAAAAAAAATATTTTCAAGATTAATATACTTCAAAACCCAAAGGTTGAAATCATCAATTTAGTCGGTGAATACAAATCAATAACAAATCACTTTTTAGATTATTTTGAGATAAGTAATACAAAACACATTACACAGAATATTCTATCTGAAATTTACAATCGATATCATGAATTAGGTAAAAAAAACCCATTACTAATATTGGTTATTGATGAATTTGGTAAGTTTTTAGAATATGCATCTCAGCACGACCCTGAAAAAGAGCTATACTTTATTCAACAACTCGCTGAATTTGTAAACAATCCCGATTACAATATTATTTTACTTACAGCAGTCCATCAAAATTTTGATGCATATGCATATTCGTTAAGTAACACCCAAAAACAAGAGTGGACGAAAATTAAAGGAAGGTTTCGTGAAATTGTTTTCAACGAGCCTGTTGAACAATTACTTTTCCTTGCTGCTGAACATTTAAAGCAAAATTCATCTGATAAAGAGAAAGAAACATTATTAAAACTGCTTTATCAATTACTAAGAAATCCAAAGCATACAATATTAACCCTGAGTATGCTTCAGAAATTGCAACTAAGCTTTTTCCTCTCGATATAATTGCTGCTAATATTCTTACACTTTCGTTACAGAAATATGGTCAAAATGAAAGGTCGTTATTTTCATTTCTTGAATCTACTGACCACACTGGTATAAATAATTATGATAAAAAGATTAATCCCTTCTATAATGCTGCCTGTGTATATGATTATCTCATTTTCAATTTTTACTCATTTATCA
>JBPXJX010000545.1:0-4616 GCA_051715525.1 Bacteroidales bacterium | reverse complement strand
TGGAGATCATTAACTTTGTAACGTCTTTCTTTTACAGTTTTAGAAAGGTCTTTGAATTCATTCTCGTTAAGTCCTCTAAAAAGTTCAATCTTTTTTAAAAAACTGAATATCTCATTGTTTTCCATGGCTCTACCTCCAGATTTTAGTATCAAATAAGTTCGATGTAAATTTACTTAACAAATAATTAAAGATTTAGTTTTATCAATAAAAATCAAAAAAAGAGCTCTGCTTTTAAAAGCAGAGCTCATGTCAAGAATTATAACAAAACTAGCTAAAGTTAATATCGTATTCTTGCTTAATCCTCTCATTACTATACGCTTGAGATGCATTCTCATTAAAGTAAGACAAAATTTGATCGAGCATCACAACATTAGTAGTACCCATTGCTGTGTAACGGTATAAGTTATTTGCAATCTGCTTAATCTGATTATGATTGGCAATAAGCACTTGAACGGGATCAATATCTCCAAACTTAACTGCACCTTGAATTTTTGATAACTCCTCGATATTTGAACTTAGAATATCGTTTAACTGCTTGTGCGATTGGTAAGCGGGTGTGTTCCTACGCGATACAATCCCTATAACCTGCATAGTTTCAGGATCGATAATAGGTCCACCACTGTTACCTAACGACGATAACCCATCGAATTGAAAGAACCGAGTACCGTTCTGACTTTTAAAGAACGATGAAATAATTCCTCGTTTTAAAGCAAGGTTTGGGCAATTTGAACAAAAAGCTAACATTGCCACTTCACTCCCAACCTGAAAATTTCTGCGTTCACTTAGCTTAAGCCCTGGAATTTCCCTGAAATCAGGAAAATCTAACTTAAAAATTGCATACCCAGTTTGGTTATCAAAAACTCCAACTTTTAGCTCATCAATAAACTCCTTATAAGGGATTTTCATTGATGCAACAACAGTATTAGCATCGTCATCAACAAATGAAATTTCAACCATTTTTGCCTTTGAAACATAAAAAGCATAATCTGTTGTAACCAAAGATTGATTTACTTTAAACCCAGAGAGGGTATCAATGCTTACACCTCGCTCATTTTGAAAATTTAAAATACAAACTGAACTGTAACAGGACTTCCAAACTTGATTAAGCATATTATTGGTATTAATTGGGTTATACTTTTAAAAATTTCGTACAATAGTTAACACAAAGAGCATTGATACTAATAGGAAAACGATAAAAACACCATAGTCGAAGGTTCCAATTGGTCCAAACCAGTTGTTTAGCAATAACTTAATTCTTCTCATCTTTCAATTAAATTTTGTTGGTTCTTGTTGGTTAACTTTCCAAATAAATTCGCTAGGAGCAAACCTCTATTAATAATTGCAACCGACTCTTGACCATACTTTTCTAAAACTATACTATCAAAGTTTTCATCACAAAACGATTCTGCGATACCTGCAATAAAGCGTTTACCATTGTATTTGATAATTATCCGTGTAAAATGAGCTATGAATTTTTGATTTGGGAAATTGGGACTTGTGAGCAAAAACCGGAACGACTCTGTCTCTTCTATGTAATCTGATAATATATTATTAAAGCCACTCCCAATAAAGATGACGTACTGACGAGGGTATGAAACTACTCCACTTAACAATCTATCTACAAGCGGCTTACAGGTATTGTAGTTAGACATAAAATCTCTTTCATTAAAATCAGGTGACTTGAATGGAACTAAACCTAATTCTAGCTTTTCATCGGTTAATTTTTTAAGATTTTTTAAAATATCATCACGATCAAATCTAATAAAATTAAAGGGTTTAAGGTAGTTGAGCAGCCTAAAGTCGTATGGATAAACTTTATCAACCACATCACTGTTAGCATATAAAAAAACCTCTCCTAGCGATTGGTTTTTGACCTTGTATGATTCAAAATCGTTAGGAATACCTCCATTACACAAATACTCTCTTTTTGAATTGAAATTTATTAGCACAAACTTTGAACGAAAATTCCCTGAATAGTATTGAGGGCTATCATATGAAAACTGCTTTGACGTTATCGCTTTAACATCTTCAAAAATCTTAATCTTACCCGTAGATAAGAGTTCAGAGTACTCTTTTTCCAACTCAGCTAAGAATGCAGTTTCCATTAACAATTAATTTTGGTCAAAAGTATTTCTTGCCAAAATCATTTTAAAATGGTCAAAGCTGTCAATATTTTTTTGATGGCTTAATTTTTAATGCTTTCATTGCTATATTTGTAAAACTTAATAAAATCAACAACTTACAAATAGATTTTATTTACCATATCCAAAATGGTTGAGAAACTTAAAAATTCGGTAGAAAGAAAGTTTGGTAAAAAAATTACCAGTCAAAAAGACTGCAAACTATTATCCATCAACATACTAGAAACATCTGGAGAGTATATTAGCCCTGCAACCTTACGAAGGGTATTTGGATTCCTTGCTACGAATTCTAATCCATCGCGTGTCACTTACGATATCCTTTGCCGCTTTATAGGTTTTAACAACTGGGAACAATTTGCTGAAAATTTTCATAAAGAGAACAATGAATTTGACCATCTCAACATTATCTGGTCAAAGGTATTGGAGAAATCGAGAAAGTTTACACTTAACTCTATTGAAACGCTAAAACAAAGGAGTGGTATATCATTCGAAAAAACAATTGAAAGACAATTTTCCAATGAAAGGCTAACCTTTTTCATCAATAGTAATTATAGCTCCACAGCATTTATTGGGCCTGGAGGATATGGGAAGTCAACTTTACTAATAAAGTGGGTTGACAAAAGGTTATCTGATAAAAAAAGGACCGATGACATCATTCTTTTCATTCAAGCAACCGCTTTCAACTCCTTTGCCAATTCGGATTCAAATATCGATGATTGGTTAATGCGACAACTCGGGTTAACATCCGAATACGATTTTTTAAGAAGGCTTAAAAGTGGAGAAAATTCCCCAAATGGAAAATTAATCATCATTATTGATGGTCTTGATGAAGCCAACTTACAGGGTTCAAAGCTAGAAAGAATTTACTCTTCAATTGCTGAATTCTCTCTCAAACACTCTTCTTTTAGCTGGTTCAAACTAATAATTTCAACCCGCTACTATGCATGGAGTAATTTTAAGTTATTTATTGAAGATGATAAAAAATGGTATCATACAGAAGCATCTACATTTTCGTCAGATGGTGCCAATATGCCACTGCTAACATCGGATGAAACACAAAGGATTCTTGATAATACTATAAATACGAAGTACGCAAAAAGAACTCTAATTGATGAGTTCTCAATTGAACTTCGAGACACATTAACATACCCTTACTTCCTGCAACTCTTTGTAAATGTTTACCACCCAGAAAATGAATATCTACTTAATGATCAGATTGAGATCTTTAAAGAGTTTATCAATAAACAAATTTATAACGCTTCTTATGCCGAAGAAAAGAGTGATATAATTGCTAAAATTATTGAATTATCGGAATACGGGCTAAACCCTAATACAGTTAAGAAGAACTCATTAAAAGATATTTACCCCATTCATCTTAAACTTGCTGGAAAATATTTTGCCGCTTACGAGGATTTAATCTCATTCGGAATTATTATCGAGTATGATATTGAGAATAAGTTTGGCAGTCATATAAAAGTTGTAAAAATTGCCAACACTAACTTATTTGAGATTCTTATTGCGAAAAGCATTCTCGAAAAGGAAGAAGACATCTCCTTCTCTTTACTTCAAGAAATAGAAAAGAGGTATGCTAATAGTGAGATGCTCCCTCAAATTATTACAAGGTTATTTCAGTTTGCATATAAAAGCAGGATACTAAAACCTCTAATCAGTTTTTTTAACCTTAAAGAATCAACTCTTGAAGCCGTTCTTTCATCGCCAACAATTGCTATTACTTTAAGAAAAGATGAGTATCTACGGAAACACCTTTTACCTGTATATGCAAGCGTACCATTAGCCCGAAAATATTTTTATGAAGACTTTCCTGATTTCAATAATATTTCTGGAGCATTTGCTTCAAGCATTGATTATTACCTAAAACATTACGATACTGAAGAGGAGGAGAAAAATGGGTATATTCTGCAACTATATTCTGCAATAATAACTTTAGATGAAGGGAAGATTGTAAGGTTTTACAATCTGTTAAAGGGTTTTTCGCCAAATAAATTATCAAATCCTGGAATTACAGGAAAATGGTTTGCCTGTAAATACTTATATCATTATCTATTAAAGAAAGAGAATCCTCAAAAAACCCTTAAGGAGGCATTGGCATTTATCGAAAACTATAGAAAATCAAATACATATAAATATGGTCGGTTTGAATCGACCTTTTACATCGCATTAATTATTACAAATCAATTTCAAACTTTATCAAAACTAATCAAACAAGATGCTCAAATTGAAGGTAATTCAATAGATGGCATTAATAATGAATATAAACTTTTTCATCTCATCTCAATTTTAGTTTCAGGAAAACGACTGGAACTAAATGATATAATTGAAATTGATCAGATTCTATCTCAGCTAAACCCATTGGATAGCCATTTAGTTAAAATATTGGGGCTCTCTCTTAAATCGGCTTACTATCTGAATAACAATGAAATGGCGAATGCTTATAATAACTTTCGTATAGCAACA
>JBPXJX010000544.1:0-10007 GCA_051715525.1 Bacteroidales bacterium | reverse complement strand
TCTTTCTTTTGGTGCAATCCATTGGCGTTTCGATAGAATGCTTTGCGAGTATTCTTAAATTGTACCTCAATGATGTCGTACTCTTGAAGGGTTTTAGGAGTATCTTCAACCCAATTATAAGTAGCTAATTTCGAACAGCTTTTACAGTGAAATACAACAGGTTCAGGGGTGTCTCCCTGTTTTATTTTTATACTGCGTGAGCTTGTGCTATTATTGTTTTCCACAAATTATCGTTTTTACAAGTTTACAAAGTTAGCAAAATTTCAAAAGATTAAACGTTTAGACTTATTGTTTGTTCTTTATAAGGCAAGTTCTACTTGGTCAATTGCAAATTATATTAAATAAACTATTTTTGCTGATACTAATTCTATTTATGACTTTACCAGCGGGCAAATATTCAACCGAAGAATTATCATGGTTTAGGTCAATATTTGACCAATATTATGAGAGTATTCGGAGTTTTGCTTACTATAAAACTGGCGATGTTGATTTAGCGGATGATATTGTTCAGGAGGTATTTCTAAAAATTTGGACTAACCGAAATGAGGTTAAGGACGATACAGTAAAATCACTTCTATACACCATTGCCTCGAATATTATTAAAAACCATTTCAAGCATCAAAAGGTTATTTACAATTTTCAGAAAACCGACCAACCAAACGAGTATTCCGACGATACCGATTCCAATCTTAGACAGGAAGAACTAAATCGAAGTTTACAAGATGCTTTGGCCGAAATACCCGAAAAGTCAAGGGAGGTTTTCCTCATGAATAGAATTGAAGGGTTAACCTATGCAGATATTGCCGACAGGCTTGGCCTTAGCGTTAAAGCCATTGAGAAGCGGATGTCGGAAGCTCTAAGTATAATACGATCGCGAATAAGTTACAAGATATGAGCAGCGAACAAGATAAAATAATGAGCTTTGGTCCTGATGAAAATTTCGATGAGATAATTAAAATTACATCGGGGTTAAAAGTTCCTGCCTCAAAAAAAAGCAAGGAGGCTGCTTGGGAGGGCCTTGTGCAATCAATAGAGGCTCAGTCTAACAATGAAGTAAAGGTTATTCCGTTTCCATCGTCAAAAAAACTTTGGTTTAGTGTTGCTGCAACTATTCTTATTCTTGTTACAGTTGTTTCGCTAACATATCGATTTTCAAAAGTTGAATTTGTAGTATCGAAAGGTCAAACTGCAACCATAATACTCCCTGACAATTCGGAGGTTACATTAAATTCTGATTCTAAAATCGAATATAGAAAGTACGGATGGCTATCCGATCGAAATATTACTCTTAGCGGTGAGGCATTCTTTAAAGTAAAACATGGCAATCTGTTTAGTGTTAATACTGTATATAGCCGAAAGATAATAGTTACAGGGACAAAGTTTAACGTAATGGCTAGGGGTGAGCAATTCGAGGTAAAATGTTTTGAAGGTTCAGTATCTGTTCAAACAGCCAAGTCAAGGTCAATTCCATTAGTAAAAGGAGCGAGCCTTGCTATCGGCAAATTTGGCGAAACCAAATCGTCAATTGCTATTGATTCCATTGGTGCGCCAACATGGATAAATGACGAATACTTTTTTACTAACACATCGTTTAACCTAGTTATTGATGAGCTGAGCCGTCAGTTTAATGTTGACATTAAAACTATGGGGTTTAACCCATCAGAAAAGAACTTCACAGGTTTTTTTAAAGGGAACAAACTTCAAAATGCTCTCGATTTAGTTTGTATACCAATGGATCTGACCTACATCGTATCTCCTGATAGCACAATTGTTACAATTAAAAAACAGTAAGATATTTGGTAGGGTTATTTTACAGTGAATTGTATTAATCATGTGTCAGCTTTTGAGAAAAGATGATTCATTTGTATGAACATCAATTATAAATCATTTTTTATCTATCTTATTGTCACCATATTATGGTGTAGCACTGCTATTGCACAAACTCGAATTTCGGAGAAATTCGAAAACAAACCGCTTAGCGAAGTACTTGAATATCTAGCTAAAAGCTATAAAATTAAGTTCGCCTACGATAACTCATTGGTAAGCGAAATAAAGGTTACTGCATCTATTCAAAACAAGCCAATTGATGAGGTTTTAAATACTCTCTTAAAAGAGACTAATCTAGAAATGATATTTATAAATGATGTTTATATTATCAAATCAAAACCTGTTCAACAGAAGGAAGATTCAAAAATTATTCCTGTTAAACCAATAAAGTATAAAGTTTTTGGAGTGGTAAAAGAGAAAGGAACTGGCGAGAGTCTTCCTTATGCAACCATAACAATTGCTGAAACAACTAATGGTACATCAGCTAATACCGATGGCTTTTTCTCTATCGCAAGCAATAAGAAAGACTCATTATTGCTAAATGTTAGCTACTTAGGTTTTCAACCTTTTCAAGTTAAGGTTGCTCCACAAAGCGGGGACGAGAAAATCATAATTGAGCTAAGCAGAAATTCAACAACAATTTCTGAAGTAGTCGTTGTAAATGCTCCTCAAGAAATACTAGCCATTGATGGTTCGAAAGTTGGAACAATACAATGGAACTCAAAAAAGAACTCCGACCCACCCTCACTTTCTAACCTCGACATTGCTGCACCACTACAGCTAATGCCGGGGATAGATGGAACTACCGAATCGTTATCAGGACTATTAGTTCGCCATTCACCATCTGACAAGAACTTGTTTGTTTACGATGGATTTACAATTTACCATATCGATCATTTTTTTGGCGCATTTACAAGTTTTAATGCCAAAGCCATAAAAGATATTCGAGTTTCACGTGGTGGGTTCGATAGTCGCTGGGGAGGAAGAGCATCATCGGTTATTGAAATTACTGGCAAAACCGGTAACGAAAATAAACTTGTAGTGGATGTTGGTGCAGATCAGCTTAGCTCAGATGTTGAAATCGAAGGACCTATTGGTAAAAAAACAACTTTTGTAATTGCCGCTCGCAGAGCATTTACTGATGTTTATAAAAGCGATTTATACTACAACCTTCTGGAAAGTGCAAGTTCAGATATGTCGGCTACAAATAAAATACCTGCTTCGCTAAAAGTTGATGCCCAATTACCTGTCTACTATTTTTACGATATGAATGCTAAAGTCAGCTTTAAACCAAGCAGTAAAGATATTATCTCTATCAGCGGATATCGCGGATACGATAAAATGAAATTGAACGAGGTTCAAGCAACATCTTCGGTTTTTGAGGACTCAAAATGGGGAAATCAGGGTACCGGATTACGCTGGTCACGTCAGTGGAATAGCAACTATTATCATGCATTTACAGCAGGTATATCAGAATACAATTTGGACTTTAAGCATTCCAATAACAGGCTTCGTAAGAGGGGTATTATAAATGTTTACGATACCATTAACAACAAAAACTATACAAGTAACTATATCAACGATATCAGTATTGGTTTTAACAACGAGCTAAAGCTGGGTTCATCTAATACTCTAGAATTTGGTGTTAACGAAAGCCTAGTGAAAATTAAATCTGATGATGGGATTAGCAGCTATTTTAATGATATTAGGATTATCGACACCACTAAAGTATACGATAACAGGGTAAACAATTTTACATTCTGGGTCCAAAATAATATATCTAAAGGTAAACTTGAATCTTTTAAATTTGGAGGGAGAGTAACTTATAATAATTTATTAAAAAAGTATTTCTTTGAACCTCGGGTTCAACTCTCGCTTAAACTTTCAAATAGTTTCACAATAAAAACATCGGCAGGCATTTATTACCAATTTGTAAATAAGATTCTTACCTATAGCAGTGGTAGCTACAGGAATATTTGGAAAATTTCCGATGGTAAAAAATTCCCTGAAGTTAAATCAGAGCATATTATTAGTGGATTTCTTTGGAATATCGGACACGGCTTTAGCCTTGATGTTGAGGGGTATAAGAAATACACCAATGGAATTAGCTATGAACAATTATCAGTTAAAAAAAATTCAAGCGACAAATACGTTCAAACTCGTAACATTCAATTATTGAGCAATAACACTTCAGGATTAGATGTTTTGTTAAAAAAGAACTGGAAGAAAGGCCAATCATGGATATCCTATTCATTAAGTAAAACTTCAAACAGGTCTCAAGTAATTAACGAAACCACTAGCTATCCAGCATTTGACGATCACTTAAATGAGCTGAAAATTGTAAATATCTTAAATTTAAAACATTGGAATTTCACTGTTGCTTGGATATACGGAACAGGCAAACCTTGGGATTATATCCAATTCGTTAACAATACATTACAGGTTAGTCCAACATACGAAAAAAACTCTTATCAACTGAATTCATACCACAGGATGGATTTAGGACTTAGCTATAACTTCAAAATTGCCAAGGGTGATTTCAAAATTGGGGCTAAGGTTTTTAATCTCTATAATAATCAAAATGTACTTTCAAAACCCTATCAGGTTTCCGACCCATTTATTATTAGCTCTCCCTTAATTTATAACGAGATACCTGGAATGGGATTTACAACATCATTCTTTTTCAATATACGATTTTGAAAATCAATGACTAACAAAAAGGGTTGCCTAAACACGTCAGACAACCCTCCAGTAATATCAACAGCCAATTAACTAGTTCTCAAACGTTCCGCTTCTTAGGAAGTTGATGGTTTTCTCCATTTCGATATACATAATTCTATCCTCCTCGATAAATGGAACAATTTGGCGATACTGCGCAAGAAACTCCTCTAAATAAGGAGATGTTTTTGCAGGACGACGGAACTCCAAAGCTTGAGCTGCATTGAAAAGTTCGATGGCAATAATTCGCTCTGTATTATCAATCACCTTAAGAAGTTTGGTTGCTGCGTTGCCTCCCATGCTTACGTGATCCTCTTGTCCGTTTGATGATACAATTGAGTCTACCGAAGCTGGTGTACAAAGTTGTTTGTTTTGGCTTACCATGGCTGCCGCAGCATACTGAGGAATCATAAAGCCAGAGTTTACTCCAGAATTAAATACCAAAAACTCAGGTAAGTTTCTTAATCCTGAAATTAGCTGCATCACACGACGCTCAGAGATATTGCCAAGTTCTGAAATGGCGATAGCCATGAAATCGTAGGAAAGCGCTAGTGGCTGACCGTGGAAATTCCCACCTGAAAGGATTAAATCCTCATCGGGCCAAATGGTTGGGTTATCGGTTACCGAGTTGATTTCAGTTAATATAACACTGGCAACATAGTTAAGTGCATCCTTTGATGCACCATGAACCTGTGGCATACAACGGAACGAGTATGGATCTTGAACATGCTTTTTGGGTTGAGAAATTAGCTCGCTACCCTCAAGAATTTTTCTGAAATTCTTAGCAGTCTCAATCTGTCCTTGGTGAGGACGTACCTCGTGAAGGTTCTTATGGAATGGCTCAATTCGACCATCAAAAGCCTCAAGCGATAGTGCACCAACGATATCGGCAAGTTTAATCAACTTAAAGGCTTTAAGAAGACCAAATACTCCATGTGAGCTCATGAACTGAGTGCCGTTAAGGAGGGCAAGTCCTTCTTTTGATTTTAACTCAATTGGCTTCCAGCCAAACTTATCCATGATATCGGCAGTGTTGCACTTTTTGCCTTGATAACGCACCTCTCCTAACCCAAGCAATGGAAGGAAAAGGTTTGATAAAGGAGCTAAATCGCCTGATGCACCTAAGGAGCCACGATCGTAAACAATAGGCAGTACATCGTTATTGTAGAAATCGAGAATGCGTTGAACAGTTTCAACCTGAACACCAGAGTAGCCCAACGAAAGCGCATGTGCTTTTAAGAAAAGCATCAACCTAATAATTTCGGGTTGTAACTCATCGCCTGTGCTACAAGCGTGAGACATCACAAGATTTTTCTGTAACAGCGACAATTTCTCTTTTGAGATATTGCGGTTGCAAAGAGAACCAAATCCTGTTGTAATCCCGTAAATTGGGGCATGATGCTCAACGGCCATCTTTTCATCAAGATAATCTCTGCACTTTTTAATTAGCCCAACCGCCTCGTCCGAAAGTTCGATTTTATATTTTCCATAAACTAATTCTTCTAAAAGATCGTAAGTCAAAGGCTTTGGTGAAATGTAATGAATTTTACTCATTGCTATATGAATGTTATTAGTTATTGATTTTTAATGTGATGATTACAAAATTCTAAACATACAACGAGTCAACAATGTTGAGTCGCAGCAAGGTTTAGTTAGATACTTGTAAAAGAAGGGAATAGATAACTACAACCAATCAGGGCACTCTGGTTGCATTCAGCTTTTTGCTGATTACTTTGCGGTCTTGTGTATGTTCGTAATTAAACTTCATTAAAAATTCAATCAAAATAGGCTTAGCCTAATTTATTGAGAATATACTCAGTAAGGTTGGTGAAAGCAATAGTCTCCTGCTCGCCCGAAACCATATCCTTAACAGAGAACTGCCTATTCTGCAATTCCGACTCACCAGCTATTACTACGAATTTGATATTGCGTTTGTTCGCGTAATCGAACTGTTTTTTCAACTTTGTTGAATCGGGATATAACTCAGCACTAATACCTTTTTCCCTTAGCATTCGAATTGCCTTTAGACAGTAAGTTGCCTCGTAACGACCAAAGTTGGTAAACATAACCTTGGTTGATGCCATTAAACTCTCGGGAAATAAGTTAAGTTGGAACATCACATCGTAAATGCGATCGGCTCCAAATGAAACGCCAACGCCACTCATGTCTTTAAGTCCGAAAACTCCTGTTAAATCGTCGTAACGACCACCTCCACAAATGCTACCAATTTCAACATCCTTAGCCTTAACCTCGAAAATAGCACCAGTGTAATAGTTTAATCCACGCGCAAGCGAAAGATCGAGTTCCACATCGGTTTTGATATGACCAAGTGCTTCGAGATACTCGAAAAACTCATCGAGTTCGGCAACGCCCTTTGCTCCAACCTCTGAATCAGCAATTAGCTTACGAAGCTTTTCAATCTTACCCGAATTGCTACCTGAAAGGGTAAGAATAGGATGTAATTTATCAATAGCCTCTTTAGAAACACCCTTTGCAATCAGTTCAGCAGTTGCAGCCTCAATACCAATTTTTTCAATCTTATCGATAGCAATGGTAATATCAATAAGCATTTCGGGATGACCAATATAATCGGCTATCCAACTTAATATCTTACGGTTGTTTACCTTTAGAGTCGTTCTAACACCTAATTTAGTAAATACCTCATTAATAATCATTACCAGCTCAGCCTCGTTAAGAATCGAGTTAGAGCCAATTACATCAACATCACACTGATAGAACTCGCGATAGCGACCCTTTTGAGGCCTATCGGCGCGCCAAACAGGCTGAATTTGATATCTTTTAAATGGAAAGGTTAACTCATTCTGATACTGAACAACGAAACGAGCAAAAGGAACAGTTAAATCGTAACGTAACCCCTTCTCGCAAATGGCCATCGACAGCTGGTTTGAATTACCTGGACGGATAATGCTTGGGTCAACCTTATCAATATAATCGCCTGAATTTAAAACCTTGAATAGCAGTTTATCGCCCTCCTCGCCATACTTACCAAGTAATGTTGAGAGGTTCTCCATCGATGGGGTTTCAATGGGAAGATACCCATAGGTTTTAAAAACCGAACGAATAGTATCGAAGATATAGTTACGACGAACCATTTCGATAGGAGTAAAATCCCTTGTCCCTTTTGGTATTGATGGTTTTTGAACTGCCATTGTTTTGATGGTTTATTAAGGATGCAAATATAGAAATTTATTAAAGATTAGATAGAATGGATTTTCTCTAAAAATTAGCATCAAACATTGATGCTTAGTTTTGCCAAATGTTATATTTTTAACAAATAAACAAACAGCAATGCTAAAACTGCTAAAATTCTTAAGCCCACCCGATTACTGGCGTATACCTGTAATAATTATGATGGGAATATTCTTTGGAATTGGCTTTTACGCCTTTTATATTTCACAAGCGCCATCATATCTTTCAGATAATCCAAAAACTTGTGTGAATTGCCATATCATGGGGCCAGAGTACTCAACATGGTCGCACAGTTCGCATCGTGAATACACTAACTGCAACGACTGCCATGTACCACACAATAACGTATTTAACAAATACTACTTCAAAGCTAAAGATGGACTTAGGCATGCAACAATTTTCACGCTTAGAGGCGAACCTCAAGTCATTCGGATTAAAGAGGAAGGTGCAAATGCTGTTCAAAAAAACTGTATTCGCTGTCATAGCCATTTAATTACTGATGTCAAAGTCAGTAGGCTATCCGACTCTCTTATGGTTCATAGAACCGACCGTAAATGCTGGGATTGCCATCGATTAACCCCGCACGATAGGATTAGAGGGCTAACCACTACACCATATTCTCGTGTTCCAATGCTAGAAAGCCCAGTACCAAGTTGGCTAAAATCACTAATGAAAAAAGAAACTAAATAATATAAACTGATGAGACCATTTATCGAAATCGTAAAAGAGAAGCCTTGGATGGGCTGGTTGCTATTTTTTGCAACAGTAATCATTGTTTTCCTTCTTGGACTGCTTGCCTCTTCAATAATTGAAAGAAGAACTGAGGCTGAGTTTGTTTATACGCCTCAAGTTGAGTATGAACAATGGGAGCCACGTAACGAGGTTTGGGGTAAAAACTTCCCTCGCGAGTACAACACGTACATGCAAACAAGCGATACAACTTTCAAAAGTAAATACAATGGCTCAGCAAAGATTGATATGCTTGAGATTGCTCCCGAAATGGTTGTGCTTTGGGATGGTTACCCTTTCTCAAAGGAGTACAATCAGGCAAGGGGTCACTACTACGCTGTAACTGATGTACAAAAAATTCTCAGAACTGGTGCTCCAATGAAGCCAGAGGATGCTTCGATGCCTGGTACTTGCTGGACATGTAAGAGCCCAGATGTACCAAGAATGATGAAGGAAATGGGCATCGAAAGTTTTTACAAAACGAAGTGGAGCAAATTAGGCCCTGAGATAACCAACCCCATTGGCTGTGCCGATTGCCACGATGCAAAAACCATGAACCTTCAAATATCTCGCCCTGCATTAATTGAGGCTTTTCAGCGACAAGGCATTGATGTAACAAAGGCATCGCACCAGGAGATGCGTTCGTTAGTTTGCGCTCAATGTCATGTTGAATACTATTTCAAAGGCGATGGCAAATATCTAACTTTCCCTTGGGATAAGGGTTTTACAGTTGAGAATATGGAAGAGTACTACGATTCTTATAAATTCTCAGATTGGAAACACGCCTTAAGTCAAACCCCAATGATTAAAGCTCAGCATCCCGACTACGAACTATTCCGCATGGGCGTTCATTACGACAGAGGTGTTTCATGTGCCGATTGCCACATGCCTTACAAGAGCGAAGGTGGCGTAAAGTTTACCGATCACCATTTGCAAAGCCCATTGAACAATGTAGCAAGCACCTGTATGGTTTGCCATAGAGAGGAAACCCAGAAGTTGATTAAGAATGTTTACGATCGTCAGGATAAAATATTTGAAATCAGACGACAACTTGAGGCTATTCTAGCAAAGGCGCATATCGAGGCAAAGTTTGCATGGGATAAAGGTGCCACTGAAAAGCAGATGGAGGCTCCGCTAAAGCTGATTCGTGCAGCACAATGGCGCTGGGATTTCGCAGCCGCTGGACATGGATCATCATTCCACGCGCCTCTTGAAGTTAGCCGAATTGTTGGTTCAGGTATACAAAAAGCCATGGAGGCTCGCCTCGAAATAGCAAAAGTTTTAGCAAAACTTGGCTATAACGACGAGGTGCCAATGCCTGATATCTCAACAAAAGCAAAGGCTCAAAAGTACATTGGTCTCGATATGGACAAGTTAACCGCTGAGAAAAAAGAGTTTATCAAACAAATTCTCCCAAAATGGAAGGCTGAAGCGCAAGAACGAGAATCGAAATACCCTATAAAGAACTATTAATACAATCTATCAAGAAAAAAAGCACCACAGATGACACTCTGTGGTGCTTA
>JBPXJX010000543.1:0-8141 GCA_051715525.1 Bacteroidales bacterium | reverse complement strand
AACTTCAAGATCAGCCATTAGATTACCTTCGGCAATTTCCTTCGCAAAATCAACCCCAAGCTTTAATGGCTTGGCAATAAGGTTAACAAGGATGTAAGTGAAAATTATGGCAATTACAATTGCAATTATGTTAACAATGATTGAAACTGTAAAAACATTTGTGGTGGTTGCATCAAATACCTTATCAGCAGCACTATTTTCAGCTTCTATTGATGCAACAAGTTTATTTATTGGAACTGTAAGTCCAGTAAGAATCTCATCAAATTTTGCATCTGTTTTTTGAATATCTTCCATTGAACCATCTGCCTTAAGCAAAGGAAGCATCTCATTTTCGAAGAGTGTAATAAACTCATCAATATGCTCTTTAGCCTCTTTTAATAGGTCTCTTTCGATGTTTGTATCAACTATTTTCTCAAGGTTTGCTAAATCGCCTTTTGCATCAGTTTTAACTTCATCCCACACTCTTTGAGAATTGGCTAAATCGCGGTTGATTACCGCATCAGCAACAACTTGGTAAAGCTTTGTCCCCATGGACTCAACCTCTTTAGCATTAGTTAGAGCATTTGCTCTTACAGCTCCCTCATCCTGAAGTTTTGCTAACCGGCTTTGCTGAGTTAGTTGATATATTGAAACCATAACGAAAAGACCGATTACAACGGTAAAACTTACAATCAGTTTTAAAGAAATTCTTAGGTTTTTCATGACTATTGATTTATTTCGTTTATACCTTATTTACTATTTGTTTAAAATGGGTGTTCGAATGATAGATAAAAGAATATGCCTGTATCGCTTTTACCATCAACTATTGATGTTGGGACTGCAAAGCCTGGTACTATTTGAAGATTATTGATATCAATTGCATACCTAAACCCAGGGCTTACAATGGTTTGGTTAACACTCTCCATTTTACCAACTGGGTTTGGTACTTTCGATATGTTTTGAAGAACCTCTAGCATTAGGTTTAGCTTTGGAGTAGCCAACCAAATTAAACTACCGCCAGCGTTAATATTCCACTGGTTATTCTTAACCTCTTTCCCCAAAAGGTCAACCGATTTTATACCAGGTAATATTGTGTACCCAACGTTGGCATGTAAAACCAAACCATTAGTTAACCTTTTGCTCATGGGTAGGTTAAGCTGATAGCCCCAAACACCGTTACCAAGCCCCTTCTTTTCGCTACCAGTTGGTAGGATTACCGAGAATCGAGGTGCAAGTGTAATAAAGTCATCATGACCGGTTAGCTGATACCTGTAATTAAAAAGGAAATCGGGAATTCCATTTACCTCGTTTGAATTTAACCAGGAGTAGCCAATTGTATAGCTAAATTGGTGCTTTTGGCTTTTAACAGGCCACTCCTGTGTGAATGAATACATAAAATCTTTTGATGGGCTCATAGTATAATAGCCGTTGCTGATATGCTGTACTACGCCATCCTCCTGATTATATGCCTCTTCAATAAAATAGGAGTTATCCTCAATGGCTTTAACAAACTGACTCTTTGTCTCCTCTTGAGCAAGAAGTGTATTGCAAGTCAGAATAAGTAATAAGGCGAGTAATTTTGTTCTCATAGCTTAATATTTAAGTTATTCGATTGATTCAACAGTAATATTTTCTGTAGTAGTACTTGTTATGCTCTCGATTTCGTCGTTTAGCAGCACACCTTTAATGTCAACAATCATTATAAAAGCTTCGCTGGTTCTGTAGATTCCATCAATAAAAGTAGAGCTGAATTTACTTCCAATGGTAGGTGCAGGAAGTATCTTCTCTGGTTCAATCTGATGCACCTCATTAACCGAATCGACTAGGATACCAAACTTGATGTATCTATCATCAATCATTGCCTCCATAACCAAAATACATGTACTACTCGTAACCTCTGCGAATGGGATGTTTAACTTTTTATGTATATCAATAACAGGGAGCACTTCTCCTCTAAGATTGATAATCCCCCGGATGTATTCTGGAGCACGAGGTATTCTCGTAATTGTTGGCATTTCCAAAATGCTAATTACAGAAGATACGTTGGTTGCAAACTCTTCGTCGTTTAAACGAAACGAAAGGTATGAGTTAATGGTTGATGAGTTTTCTGCATTCATGGCTTTTCAACTTTATTTATTATTATTTAAAGTCATTATTTACTTAAGAAAGAAGCTGTTTGTTAATGTAAATATGTCCTGATGATACTTCGTTAAGAGCTTTCTCGAGAGAATCAAAAATTTCAGATTTAAAAACACACCCCTTAAAGCCAGCTTCAATAACCTCATTGAGGAATACTTTCTCGATATGCATGGTTACTGCAATAATCTTTAGGTTCGGGTAGGTCCATGTAATCTTTTTAGTAGTTTCAAAACCATTTAATCGGTTCATCATAATATCCATAAGTATAATATCCGCTTCGCGAATGGTAATTGGGTCAATCTTGAGAAACTCCTCTCCGCTTTCGGCTACTGCGATAACAGTATGGTTTAAATTCTCCTGAATAAAGAGTCGAAGAGTATTTAGAAACTGCTTATTATCGTCAACAATTATTAGTTTCATATTAAAATAATTTCAACACTCAAATGTATGCTTGAAATATAATTATCGAACAATTTTAAACCCTAAAAACAATACCATAAAACATAGATTTTCAATGTGATATAACCTATTTATTATTTAGGCAATACGCTAAAATAGGATAGGGTTTTACCTAATGTTTCCTAGGCAAAACCCTATCTTAATACCTGAACTGTAATTATTTAAAACTCAAATTGAATAATCGTTAAATCTTAACTATATTATGTTTGATAGCAAATAGTACCATTGAAATGGTGTTTTTAGTGCCCGTTTTTCGCAATAGTTTTGTTCGATACGCTTCGATAGACTTAACGCTCAGGAATACTTTTTCGGCAATTTCACTAATCGAAAGACCATTGCAAAATAGCACGAGTATTTCCAACTCCTTATCGGTTAGGTCAAAAATTGGGGCATCATTTTTAGCCTGCTGCTTATTATTCGTGTCGAAAATGATTTTCCGAAGAAGCTCATTGGAAAAATGGCTACCGCCTTCGGCAACGGTTTTTATTGCTTGCTCAAGCTCCTCCTTGTCGGAGGATTTTAATACAAATCCCTTTACGCCAGCTACTATCATTTGGTTATAGTAGTTCTGATCGCCATGCATCGAAAGTGCTAAGATATTTAAATTAGGAAATTTTGATAATGCTACAAGTGTTGCCTCATAGCCATTCATCACTGGCATATCGATATCCATAATCACAAGATCTGGGGTTTGATGATTAATGATATCGATAAACTCTTTACCATTGCTGGCCTCAGCCACAATTTTACCAATCTTATCGCCTTCAACGATTAACCTCAAACCATTTCTGAAGATTTCATGATCATCAACCAGAACAATTTTATAGATCTTATTATCCATAATTAATTATACCAAATTATTACTTTCTAAAGGTAAGCTAATAGCTATATTCACCCCTTTACCTATAGCGCTAACAACGTTAATTGTACCATCAAGGGTATTGATTCTTTGAATGATATTAAAAAGGCCGATTCCTTTACCCTGGCCTACAGATTTATTATAATCGAAACCAATGCCATCGTCGGTGTATTGCAATTTAATATATCCATCGGTTTCATTCAAGTTTATATTAACTTTTGATGCATTTGCATACTTTAATGTATTATTAATCAACTCTGTTACAATACGATATATAATAATCTCTGTATTCTTATTGAATCTATTATCAATGTTCGACCCGTAATCGATTTTTAGCCTTTGCGTTTGATTGATATTTGAAATAAAATTCTTTAACGCTGCGTTAACCCCAAATGTGGTTATTGTTCTAGGGCTCAAATTATTTGAAATCTCCCTAATAGCATCAATCGCCTCATTAAGGTTTGATATTCCATTTTCAAAAATCATATCCCTTTTTGATTCATCATCCGTTTGGTGTAGCCATTGGAAAAATAGCTTAATGGTTGACAGGATCGGCCCCAAACCGTCGTGCAGCTCTCGAGAAAATCTGTTTCTTTCGCGTTCTTCAGCTTCGACAATATACGAGAGCGTTTTACGCTCCTGATCTCTCTTTTCTGTAATATCCTCCTTAACTGCAACAAAATGAATAATCTCGCCCTTCTCGTTTGTGATTGGTGAAATAAATGCTGTCTCCCAATACTTTTCTCCATTCTTTTTTAGGTTACAAAAAACTCCTTGCCACTCTTTACCTGACAAAATGGTATCCCAAAGTTTTTTATATTCTTCTTTACTAGTATAACCCGATTTAAGTACACTTGGAGTTAGCCCAATTGCATCATTAGCACTGTAACCTGTTAATTCAGTAAACTTTCTATTCACGTATTCGATTCGACCGATAGTATCAGTAATTACAATGGAAGCAGGGCTTTGCTCAACTGCCCATGATAACGTTTTAAGCGAATCCTCGAATTTTTTTCGCTCTGAAATGTCTCGAGTTATGGATAAAATGTGTGGCTCATCATTAATTTTTATTATTCGAGCTGACATTAACGCGGTTTTTAATGTTCCATCCTTTACCCTAAACTCTGCTTCAAGATTCGTAACAGTTCCATCTTTCAAAAGTCCAGCAATTAACCTTTCTCTATCCTTTGGCTTATCCCATATGTCCAATTCAGACGATAACTTCCCTAGGGCTTCTGATTCGTTATACCCTGTTAGCATTGTAAAGCCCTCATTTATCTCAATGTATCGCCCCTCGAGTGTATTGATGTTAATTGAATCGGGGCTGGTTTTGAAAGATAGCCTAAACTTCTCTTCACTCTCTTTTAAGGCCATTTCCATATGCTTCTCCTTGGTAATATCAGCATCAACTCCTCTATAACCTATCAAATTACCTTTATCATCAACAATTGGGCTTCCGCTAGTTCTAAGAATTACTTTGTGCCCATCTTTATTTAAATTAATATTAACGAAATCTTTAAATTTCTCTTGATTCCTAAAAACATTAAAAGCGCTCTCCTTTAAAAATTCTTTTTCCAATAGGTTAAAAAAATCGAAGAAGTACTTTTTCCCGACCATTTCATCAACAGAATAGCCTAATATCTTTTCTACAACACTATTCGAATAGGTGTAAAGGCCATTGGCGTCAACTTCCCAAAACCACTCCTCGGCCGATTCGGCAACTTTTTTGAACCTCTCCTCACTTTCTTTTAATGTCTTTTCAGATAAGATGCGTTCAGTTAAATCATTTGAGAAAACATAGTAACCAACAACTTGACCTTTATCACCAAAATTTGGAATACAGTTTACAGAAACATAAATGTAATCGCCCATTTTGGTTACAAAAGAGTTTTCATAGTAAACTTTTTCACCACTTAAAACTTTTTGGATATTCTCAAAATTAGAGATCATATATTCCTCGCCTAGCACCTCTCTTATATGCTTACCAATAATCTCGCTATTTTTTAATCCAAAGAGTTTTTCATAGTTTTCGTTAACATAACGATAGTATAACTTGCTGTCGACATAAGAGATGTATGCAGGGATATTGTTAGTAATCATTCGGATTTGCTGCTCATTATCCAATGCTTCCATTTCTGCTTTTTTACGCTCCGTTATGTCACGAATGGTAGCTATTAAACCTATCAACTCTCCTTTAGAGTTGTAAAGTTGTGTCGTTCTATCAGAAGCCCATCCTGAGCGTTCATTTTTACGGATATAAAACTCAAAATCAACCTCTTGAACACTGTCCCCATTTAAGGCTCTTTTAAGGTTACTTAATACACCTGAAGGATCTAAAAAAGGGAAAATATCCCACGCAAATTTCCCTATTACCTCTTCAGATGTATAACCTGTAAGTGCTACCATAAAAGGATTCCAAAGCTTGTACTTTAGGTCTAAATCATAAACAACAATACCTTCTTGTACGTTTTCAATTATCTGCAAACCAAACTGATTTGCCTCAACTAGTCGGTGTTCTGCCTCCTTTAAACGATTTTCATTTTCAATTTCTCTAATAACCCTATCAACTACAATTGATATTCGGTTAATGAAGGTGCTATCCTTAACCACATAATCTTTTGCACCCAGCTTCATCATTTCAACGGCAATATGCTCATCGCCATGGCCTGTAGAAACAATGAAAGGCGGCACTTCAATCCCTTTTTCTTTAAGCCTATTAATTAATTCGTTGCCGCTTGAATCGGGAAGAGTATAATCCAGAACCATCAGATGAGACTTGTTTGATGACAGCCACTCAATTGCTTTTAATGCTGTTTGCATTCCAACAACCGAACAGCCTAATTCTTCAACTATTTCGGTAAGAATTAGCAATAACCCATCATCATCTTCTACAATGAGTATCGTTTTAGATTTTTCTTCCATAAAACAATTTAAACCTTTACGATTTGAATAAAAAGCCCAAGCCGTTTTAGCGTTTCGGCAAATTTTGAGAAATCTATGGGCTTTGTAATGTAGAGATTACATCCCAACTGGTAACAAACCTCAACCTCTCGTGGATCATCGGTTGTTGTGAGCATCATTACGGGTGTATCTTTAAGTCCGGCATCAGTTTTTATTCTGCGAAGAACCTCAACTCCATCCATCTTCGGCATATTGATGTCCAATAGTAAAAGATATGATTTATCAGGCTCGCGAATAGGATTAACGCTATTACCCGACAAAAAATTCCATACCTCTTCGCCATTTGAAAACCGAATTATCCTATTGCAAACACCAGCGTCTATTAGTCCTTCCTTAATGAGTTCGGCATGACCTTCGTCATCTTCAGCAATTAGTATAATCATCTCTTTGTATGCATTCATATTTATAGTATATTATTCGGTAAACTCATTCTTTTGAAGTTCAACATGAAATTTACTGCCAGCACCTTCCAAAGATTCTACCCAAACCTTACCCTTATGCTTCTCTACAATTCGCTTAACAATGCAAAGCCCCAACCCTTCTCCTGATTCTGGCGAAGATGAATCGACCCTAAAAAAAACTTCCCATATTTTATTTATATGTCTTTCGCCTATCCCAATTCCATTATCAATTATTGTGTAAACAACTTTATTGTAATGCGATTGGCCTTTTACTTGTATTTCAAGGTTTCTATTCATGTGACGATAACGGATTGCATTCGCAATTAAATTCGAAAAAAGCTGATTAATCAGCAGTTCGTCACCATAACAGTTCGGAAGGTTATCTATATCAATTTTAACTTTTAGCTCATCAATTTGAAATTGATGGGATGAAATAATATTGGACATCAACTCATTCATATCTATATCCTTAATATTCAATTTCATTCGGCCAGTTCTTGAAATTTGAAGCAGTCCGTTAATGAGCGAATCCATTTTTATCACATTTGAGTTTATGAAACTCAAAGTCTTAGGGATGCTATCGCTAGTAACATTATCAATGTTGGCTTTTATATCGCTTTCGGCAGTACATTGCTCTAGGTATGACTTGAGCATATCGGTTTGCTTCTTTAAGCGTTGGCTAAATCCCTGAATGTTAACAAGCGGCGAACGCAAATCGTGAGAGGCAACGTAGAGATAGCTCTCCATCTCCTTATTTTTATTAGAGATAACCTCTTGGATTTGCTTAATACCAGTAATATCTGTTGTGATTGTAGCAAAGGTATTCTTTCGTGGAGATACCACTGAAATCATAAAATGCTTATCCATCGGTGCATAGTACGTAGTATATTCATACAACTCACCAGTTATTCCAACTCGAGTAAATTCTTGAAGATAAGGGGCAACCTCCTGCTGATAAACCTCGGTAGCCAACCGCCCAACAGCATCTTCCTTTCTAATGCCTGTAATCTCGGTAAAAGCTTTATTGCAGTCGATTATTTTATAGTTAATGGCTTCGCCATTCTCATTAAATACAACCTCGTGAAGAACAACCATCTCAGTCATTGCAGCAAAAAGAGTACTCAGCCGATCCTCACTTTCACGAAGTTTATTTTCAATCAATTTTCGGTCAGTAATATCACTTATTGTTCCTATTAAAGAAATAATAACCCCGTTGTTATCAAATGCCACCTGCCCCTTACCATGCACCCAACGAACTGCACTATCAGAATTACGAACAATACGATATTCTTTATCAAACAAGCTACGCATACCAATGACCTCATTAGCTAAATAGCTATTCA
>JBPXJX010000542.1:0-8511 GCA_051715525.1 Bacteroidales bacterium | reverse complement strand
CTGGCAGCACCAGCTGTAAGAGTTGAATTTTTTGTTAAGAACTACAATGTTGGAGGTGCACCTGAAACCTCACTGGGCGCCGATACCCAGAATATACCAGCAAGAGGCGTTGTAAATTTTACAACTTCGTGGAACCCTCCTGGTAATGGACATTATTGCATTATCGTTCGGATACCTGGCTACCAAACTCCACCGCCAAATTCTGTAATCGAAGGAAGTATTTTCAACAATTTAGCGCAATCAAATTACGACCGCTTTATCTCTGCAACCGGATCGCCAGCATCGCGAGAAACGACAATGGTAGAGGTAGGCAATCCATACGACAAACCTGCCATGGTCTATTTACGGCCCGGACAAACCAACCCCTTGTACCGTACATATGTTGAAAATACATTTCTATACTTGAATCCTGCGGAAACAAAAAAGGTGAAAGTGATGTTCGAATACGATCCTTTGATTATTGATAAGATTCCGGTATCGTTAGGGAAAACTAATCATGTAAATGTCTTATCACAAGGGAATGATTCAAAAAAGATCTGGGAAATCAAGGATAAATACAACCGCATTCCAAACCGTGTAGGCTTGATTGCCTATATCGACAATCCTTCAAACAAAGAACCACATACCCCTTCAAGATTGGGCGGAGTTGATGCCACTATAATTACGGGTAAAAAAACTCAATTCGATCATTTCAACAAGGATGGTAATACTGTAAGTGGTAGCGTAAGCACAATAGATGGCAAACAAAAAGTAGTTACAGGTAAAGTAATCCTCACACTGACCTATGTTGATGCTAAGGGCGAAAGAAAGGTAAATGAAGTAGTTGAATTGACCAGCAATGGCGATTTCCGCCATATCATTAAGGAAGTTAAGTTTATTTCTTTGCAAGCATATTATTTACCTGGTCCCGGATTTGGTGATTGTTATAGTAAAATTATAAATTAGTCCCTCTACTAACAAGCGTTTTGAGCAATCCACTATCATCAATATTAACCTGAGGCCCCTGCCTCAGGTTTTTTATTCTTGCAGGTTTTGCTTTTGCTGGCCTTAGCAATCAGCTAATCCCATTATTTTTTAAATCTTTCTACCTTGAGTCTCTTCTTTCATCCTGTGCGTAGCGAAGGATCTTAGGTTATACCCAAAAAAGTAACAATCCTCTACCCTTCCCTATTAAACAAAAAATGGCAAACAAAAGATTTTAAACCATATACCAATTTAAATTATAAAAAATAGTAAATTGAGGGGTGAAAAAGTAAACACATATACTTTCGAGATTACTTTTAGTAAGCATATAAACGAATTAGCAACCATTAAAAAAATATGACAATGAGTTTTAGAGAAGGGTTAATTAATATTGAAAGAAAATGGGCATGGTCCTTTTTCGGTTTTCTTTTAGCAGTGATTTTTGGAGGTATTGCTATTTATACCTCTTTTTTTCAAGATAAAAGACCAAATCTTCAATTCATTGTTGAAACCAAAACATCTGTTTTAGATTTAAAGAAAGATATTAAAAATCTTGATATTCTTTACAAAGGAATTAATATAAAAGAACAGCATAAGAATTTAAGTGTTATAACTTTAAAAGTAATTAATAATAGTAATGTTACAATACTTAAAGAATTTTACGATGGTTTAAGTCCATTAAAGATAATTGTTGAAGAAGCTGACATTGTTGACAAGCCACAAATTATTGAAACAAGTAATAAGTATCTGAAGGAATTTCTAAACCTCGAACTAGATACCTCGGGTTGTGTTTTTTTACCTAAACTCATTATAGAAGGAAATGAGTATTACACAATAAGTCTATTATTACTTCATAAAAATGAATCTAAACCTAAAATTATTTCATCTGGGAAAATTGCTGGACAAATAAATGAAATTGAAGTTTTAGAGAATTATCAGTCAACAAATGAACCAAATTTTTGGAGAAAATTAATTTCAGGTAATATATGGGTTCACTTAGTTCGTTTTATTTTTTATTTAATTTCTTTCATAATAATTGTTCTTGCTATTGTTATCCCTATAGCATTAATTTCTGAATCCATATCAGAGCATAAAAAGAAAAAAAGAGTAAAAAAATATAAAAGCAAAAAGGGAATAGAGAATAGCCCTGAAACAGATGCTGTTTTTGATTTATATCTTGACCACTCCCTAAATTACCTTGTTAATACGCAAAAACTATTAGGAAATGAATTCGGACTTAAGTTATTACTTAGAAATATCGAAAGAAGAGATAAACGCAAGCAAAATGAAAACATACCTGAAATAAAAACAATTCAAGACGAAATCGAGCTTAACAACAGGGTCTTAGCACAAGAAGGAGCTGTAAGACCTAGACTAAATAATAAGGAAATTGTTGCAAGAGAATTGTTGAGACTAGAGATGGTAAAATATGAATCGAAAGAGGTTATAATAAATGAAAAGTTTAGTAAGGAATTGAATGACTTTATCTCATATTTAAAACTAATTTAACTGTTGCTAACAGCTGTTAAAATCCATTGGGGCAGATATTTAGAAAGGTTTTATTTTGTATATTGGCATTTATTTTAACGTGGGACAACGACGCTGCTTCGAACTCCCCAACGCTTCTTAGTAGCAAACGTTGAAGGTAATTATAACTCTCCGTAAAGGCTGAAAAACGAAAAAAGTAAGCAAAAAATTTAAAACAATTTGAAAATGAAAAAATTGACAACACTCTTCTTGGCAATTTTAATTGCATGTGTAACTTTTGGACAAGAGACAAAAGAAAAACAACTTAGCAATGCTGACCAATTTTCAGCAAAAGCAGGGACGCTAATTGAAAAACAATTCATCGATATTGGAATAGTAAAAGGAGTAGAAGTAAAAGTACTGAAATTAAAAGACCTTAATGACGGGACAATGAGAACAGCATTACGCTTAGAATACGAATATAAAAGCAGTTATACTTCAGATACTAAAATTGCCTCTCTTGACAGTGATGAAATTGATGGTTTAATTAAATCTATTAATAATTTACAAGCAAATGTTTTCACCTCAACAAGAGAAACATATACAGAAGTTACATTTAAAAGCAGAACTGGTTTTGAAGCAGGTGCGTATTATGACATAGACAAAGGTAAATGGACTGCATATATCCAATTAGAGAAATATGATAGCAAATCCTCTGTTTTCATGAATACAGAGGATTTTGTTACATTACTTTCATTAATTGAAAAAGCAAAATCAAAAATGTAAATAATGACTACAGCTAACACATGCTAAAAATCAATGAAAAAGATAGTAAGATAGGAATACATATAAGTTTGCAAAATGAAGAAAGAAAAAATAAAACAAGAGTATAACGAAAAGAAAAAACAAGATGAGCGTTATATTCAGAAATTAGAAGCGCACATTGAAAAGACAAATGCAAATCTTAAATACTCAATTGATAGATTTGATATATTAATAATATCAATTTCGAGTGGAGGTTTAGTCTTTTCTATGGGTTATGTCAAAGATATACTTTCAAAGAATATTCAGAATGATTTTACACTATTGAAAATATCATGGATATTTTTTGGTACTTCAATAATTTTAAACTTATTGTCTCAAGTTACCTCATATTATGCCAACAAATATGAGATTTCCATATCAAGAAATCTAATCAGACAAGAAAGAGACAAGCCAATGACTGGCAATCAACCTAAATTTGAATGCAGAAAAAGATTATTTGACTTTCTAACTAATCTCTTTAATTTAATTAGCCTATTATTACTAATCTCTGCGATTATAATATTAATTGTCTTTGTATATAATTCATTTTAAAAAATACTGCCATGACTGACGAGCAAATAAAAAGACTTGAAGAAGAATCAAGAAAAAGGCAAGAACTAGAAATAGAAAGAAAAAGAGAAGAGGAACTTCGAAGAATAAATGAACAAAAAGAAAGAGAAGAACAGCGTATTAGAAATGACGATGTTCGAGACTATGGACGACCAACTGATGGTAGACCTGAAAAAGATGATTAGAAATACTGATACTAACACATGAATCAACCAAGTGGCAATGATATACAGACAGGGAGTTTTTATTTATTTTCTATTTGCACAACTAGAAATAATTATATTGTTTTTAATTCCCCTATATCACAAGCCACTAAAACATTAGAAAGATTTCAGTGTTAATCTTAATTTTTACCTGCAAAAATGACTGAACTTCAAGAAATGGTTTTTATAGGTGAAATTGCGCTACAATCAAGAATTGCACAAAGAGCGTCTGAACGCTTAAAAGAAACTCACAATAATTTTGACACTCTTGAAGTCTGGTGTTCAATTCAATCCATTCTTGTGGCTGCAGGTAATGTATCTAAGATTCTATGGCCTAGCAAGAAAAATAAAGTACGAGGTGAAAGATTGCGACAAATACTCAATGTAGAAAAAGATAATCCACTTTCTGAACGTAAATTTCGCAACCATTTCGAACACTACGATGAAAGAATAGAAGATTGGTTTAACAATTCTTCATCTGCTGTATACTCTGACCTCGCTATGAATCCAGCTCTTCGAGGAAATTTTCACTCAAATTTTCACAGAGGGTGCAATTCATTTAATAATACTTTGGTATTTAGAGATGAAACATTGGATTTGAATCAAATATTAAAAGCTTTAGAAGAAATACGTGATAAATGCAAGCCATACGTCTTGTCTCGTCCATAATCAATACTCCCCCCGTTAACCTGAACCTCCTGCCCCAGCTTTCATATTCTTGCAGGCTTTATATATAGCTGTCACGCTAAGTTCCTTTTATTGAAGGTTATACATTTAGGTTAAATTTCAAAGAAAGCATTACCTTTAAATCTGCATTTATATTAAAACTAATATACAATGAAGAAGCCAATACAACTGATAGCATTAAATGGCATTATGCTCATGGGCTTTTGTACCCTTATTTCGTGTAGCAACCAGAGTGGCGTTAAGCCAAATGGAAATGTAGCAAACCAAAAAATTGCCAAAGAGGTTACAATAACCTTTGTAGATAACGCAAAACTCAAGGTTGAAAACCTAAAGTTTCAATACGTTTGGATGTTCGAAAGCGATAAGAAATACTACAATCCACCAACATATACTATAGAATCAGACGATTTGCATTTTGGAATCAAAACTCATGGTGTTGAACAAGATTCAATTATTGCCAGAGATTTAATTTCGAAAATTGTCTTTTGCTGGCCAAAAGACATTGCCAATGGAGACTATAGATCGCCAGATACCATGAAGGTTGTTCTAAAGGATGGAAATATCAAAAAGATATACCTTCTTGATTACCGCTTATCGTATAAATTTGTTTTAGATAACCCTAATAACGAGCGTAGGGATATACAATTCAACCAGTTTAACTTTATCGGTTTTGCTACCATAAATGGGAAGAAAGAGAATTTCTGTTCGCCACTCTCGAGATGTGGTGCAATTGAGGTTAAATTATCTGATAGCGTTAAAGAAATTGCTTTCTAAATTTTAAATATTAAAACATTATTTCTCTGCGGTTTAATTTTAACTGACAAATTTACGTTTTTCAAAACTTTCATTATCTTAGTATAATTATTGTCGCGAGATTAAGATTTAACGATCTTTATTTCATCATACAATATAGTCCCTAACAGAGTTTTTTAATCTTGTTGTTTATTAATTCGTTAATATCATGATTTTTAAATGTAATTCATTCTACGCCATATTCATAATTCTTTTTATAATGCTTGGATGCTCTAAGAACGATAATGATGCGAAACCAAAAGATGAATGTAAACTAAGCTTAATATATAATTCAGGAGGAATAAAGAATGCTTATTTATTCAAAGAAAACGAAGTGGTAGTTATCTCAGACGACTATCTATTTTATACAAATAACTTGTTTCAGAAATTGAAATATTACCCAATCGGTTCTATTAACGAAACATTAACGCCAACAATAACTGAGCAAAATATAATATTTCAGAATGTTTATTTTTCTTTGAATGTACAAATATTCAACAAAGAAGGATCTGTTTCAACAATTGATATTGTAAAAAGTAATAGTTGGTATCATCAAAATCCATCGGCAAGCAACCCAGGAATCTTAAGAGATGGTTCATTTCTAAGTGAAAAAACGGGTTGGATTTTAAATAGTAAGGACGGAACTGAATTAGTACTCGAAAAATATGCTGATGGTAAATCGGAGGAAATATATCAGTTTCCGTTTAGTGGTGGTAAAATTAAATTTTATGATGAATCCTTTGGATACGTTTTCTTGCCCGAAGGGTACTTTAGCTCCTATTACATAACGCCAGGTAATGTTTACATGGCAACAACCTCTGATGGTGGTTACACATGGACCGAACCAAGATGGATAGGTGTTGATATTGATATCTGGGACATTCACATGCTTTCAAAAGACATATTAATTATTAAGCAAGAATACGATGGCAAAGATTTCCTTTACACGAAGGATGGAGGCTCAACCTGGACCAAAGTAGTTATTCCTAGCGGTTATACCCTTGAACAAATCGTATCTTGCGATTTAGCCATTATAAAAAAGGAAGGCGTTTTTAGTCTTTACGATGCAAATAATGGCGAAATTATGGTTAGCTTATTGCCTGCTCCATTCTTGAACCAAAGTTGGAATGCAAAGGTTAGCTTTATTTCAGCAGATACTGGAATTATTTACAATGATTCAGAAATGTATATCACCTATGATAGAGGTCAGAATTGGAAAGAGTTGATTCAACTTTATCAATATGCATATTATTAGCAAATAATTTACCATGCTCGGTGAAGACTCACGTCATATTACCGGCTCGGTTTACCTGTCCAACAATCGGGAGTTTATCCGTTCCATTTTTAATTATTGCCATGCTTGGCAAACTCTCCGGACATAATCATACCAAAGGAGCAACTCTACTGACATAGGGTTGTCACTTTATAAGGTTATATTTGAGGTAAAATCAACATATTCATGGAAAACATTATCACCATTGATAGCTCAAACATTGATAAAGAGCATATTTGCTGTGCATTCTCCGATAAAAAGTGTAAAGAGGGCTATGACCTTAAGAAAGATTTGTTAAAGAAAGAGTTTGAAAACGGTTATGTTTTTCGTAGAATCGATGCAAGGGCTAAGGTTTTTATTGAGTATGGCCCTGCTGAAAAGGGTTGGGCTCCTGTTGATGCTCCCAACTATTTACTAATAAACTGCTTTTGGGTATCGGGGCAATACAAAGGGCAAGGCTATGCAAAGGAATTACTAAGAATTGCCATGGACGATGCTAAATTGCAAGGGAAACAAGGCTTGGTTACTGTTGTTGGAACAACCAAGTTTCACTTTATGAGCGATACTAAATGGCTTTTAAAACAGGGGTTCGAAACTTGCGAAAAACTTTCGTCGGGGTTTAGCTTGCTAGTTAAAAAAGTTAATCCAAATGCTAATAATCCTAAATTTAAAGCATCAGTACTAAGCGGCGAATGTCCCGATAAAAATGGATTGGTTGTATACTATTCAAATCGTTGCCCTTTTACAGAGTATCATGTAAGAACATCGCTAATGGAGTCGGCAAGTAAAAGGAATATTCCACTTAAAATTATAAAACTTGAAAGCGTTGAGCAAGCGCAAGCCGCTCCAACTCCAGCCACAATATTCAGCTTATTCCATAATGGTAAATTTGTAACCACCGATTTAAGTGTATGTCTTGATAGTAGGTTTGATAAACTTTTTAACAAGAAACTGTAGTTGCAAGCCAACTTCAAATTACTTTACAAATCTGATATTTAGAATATTAGTTCATCGATAAAAACAATTACCTTGAAATATGGTTTTAAAGAATATTACTTCAATACAACCATGTTATGGGTGAAACAAATAGCACTAAGAAGGAACTATTGACAGAGCATTACGATAATTTAATTAGAACTTTAAAGGCTCGCTTTGACAAGAATATTATTCGCCACAAGGGAATTGAGTGGACTAAAGTAGAGGCAAAACTATTAGAAAACGAGAATAAGTTGTGGTCGCTTAACGAGATGGAGCGTACAGGTGGAGAGCCCGATGTTGTTGGCTTCGATGAAGCCACAAAAGAGTTTATCTTTTTCGATTGCTCACCCGAAAGCCCTAAAGATCGCCGAAGCCTTTGCTACGATAATGAAGCGTTAGAGGCAAGAAAGGAAAACAAGCCACAAGGTAGTGCATTAAGAATGGCATCTGAAATGGGAATAGATATCTTAAACGAACAGCAATACAGAGAACTACAAAAGTTAGGTAACTTCGATACCAAAACATCAAGTTGGCTGAAAACACCATCAGATATAAGAAAACTTGGTGGGGCAATTTATGGAGACTATAGATATGCAACAGTTTTCATTTATCACAATGGGGCAGAATCGTACTATGCTGCCCGGGGGTTTAGAGGATTTCTAAAAATATGAGAAATAACTTTCTTGCCATTAGGTTAATACTTTAATATATTTGACATAATAATCTAATAATTAAAACGAACATGAAAGCACCTAAGATTTTGTTTTATATAGT
>JBPXJX010000541.1:0-2772 GCA_051715525.1 Bacteroidales bacterium | reverse complement strand
ATTCAGGAGAGGTTAAAGCCATCTTTAATCATTTTAAAGGTGTTAAGATTGTAGGTAATTCAAAAACCTTTAAGATTGTTGAGGCATATTGGGGTATTAAAGAGAATCTTATTGAGATTAATGACTGCGATATTATTGATCTTGGTTATCATAAGCTTAAATTCTATATGACTCCTTGGGTACATTGGCCAGAAACCATGATGACTTATGATATGACTGACCAGATACTATTCTCAGGTGATGCATTTGGTAGCTTTGGAACTCTAGATGGTGGTATCTTTGACGATGAGATCAACTTCGAATTCTTCGAAGAAGAGATGCGTCGTTACTATTCTAATATCGTTGGGAAGTACAGTAATATGGTTCAGAAGGCGTTAGCAAAACTTCAAGGAATTGAAGTAAAGGCTGTTGCTCCTACACATGGACCAGTTTGGCGCTCTAACCCTCATCATGTTATTGAACTTTACGATAGATGGAGTAGGTATGAAGCCGAGGAGGGCGTTGTAATTATCTTTGCTTCGATGTATGGCAACACCGAGCAGATGGCCGATTATATTGGTCGTAAGCTATCTGAAAATGGGGTTAAAAAGATTAGAATTCATGATATTTCAAGAACTCACATTAGCCATTTGATTAATGAGATTTGGAAGTATAACGGGTTAATCCTTGGCTCATGTGCATATAACTCAGAGATGTTCCCATTGATGGAAAATCTTACAAAAGAATTAGCACACATGAATATCCGAAACAAGTTTCTAGGAGTATTTGGTAGCTATAGCTGGAATGGCGGAGGCGTTAAGAACCTTATGAAATTTGCTGAAGAGATAAAACTTGAGCTTGTTTCAGAGCCGGCTGAGATTTTTGGAAAACCATCGGAGGAAAAGTATCAACAATGTGAAGTACTTGCTCAGAAGATGGCCGAAAGGATTAAAAAATAAGAGTTACTATAAAAAAATAACCCCCGAAACTTCCGGGGGTTATTTTTTTGTTTCAATACTTTTAACCCATCATGTAATATAATCCCAAGAATATTCCGCAAGCAAGAACTATAGTAACCGGAATTGTTACTGCCCATGCGATAAGAATATTTTTAACGGTTTTATACTGTAGGTTTTTTAATCCACCTTGCGATACCATGCTCCCTGCTATACCCGAGGAAAGAACGTGGGTTGTGCTAACTGGTAACCCAAATAAACTCGACATTCCAATGGTGCTTGCTGCAACCATTTCGGCACTTGCACCTTGTGCATAAGAAAGGTGCGATTTTCCTATCTTCTCTCCAATTGTAACAACTATTCTTTTCCATCCTATCATTGTTCCTAAACCTAATGATAATGATACTAAAAAGATAACCCACCAAGGAGCAAATTCGGTAAACGATTTAATCTCCTTTAGGTTTTTATTCAACTTTGTGTATTCCGACTCATTCAATCCAATTTGAGCATAATCTTTATGGTTTGAAAGTATCTTTTCGTAGTTCTTGGTAACCAATATGATATCCTTTCTTACCTCAAATCGCTCATTTGGCAATATCTCATCTTTAGCATCTGATTTATCAATAACGCTCTTAATGTCGTTTATATCAGTTTTAATTTGAGCAAGCTTTGCTTGCTCTTCTGGGTTAAAATGATTGGCATCTATTTTATCAGTATAGATAATAACTGCTTGAACATTGCCATACATGTTGCTAATGTTTTTCGAATTATCTATGGCAAAGAAGGTGGGGGCTAAACTTATAAGAATAATCATGATTAAACCAACACCCTTTTGCCCGTCGTTTGAACCATGAAAAAAGCTAACGCTTGTACAGGTAAGTACCAACCAGCCTCTTATCCAGAAGGGAGGTGTTTTTTCCTTTTCAGGCTCATCGAAGAATTTCTTCTTCTTTACTATTTTCTTAAAAAAGAACATTAAAAGCATCGATAACCCAAAACCAATTATTGGCGAAATCAGCAACGATAAACCAGCATCGGCCACCTTTTTCCAGTTTAAAGCTACATGACCATCAACATTAATAAACATAAATGCAATTCCAACGCCAAAAATAGAACCCAGCAACGTGTGTGAACTTGAGCAAGGGATTCCTAAATACCAAGTACCAAGATTCCAAAGTACAGCGGTTAAAATTAATGCGAATATCATAGCCAGATTATGGTAGATATTTTGATCGACCAATATCTCTAAGGGTAATAAATTTACAATGGCCATAGCCACTGCTAAACCGCCAAGATAAACTCCCAAGAAGTTCCAAATCCCAGACCAAATAACCGCAGTTCGTGGTTTTAACGATTTGGTGTAGATCACTGTTGCTACAGCGTTCGCTGTATCGTGGAAGCCGTTGATAAATTCGAATGCAAGTGCTGCAAGAATACTGACAATCAGTAGAATGGTTAGTCCTTCGCTTAGTCCAAACATAGTTTAAAGTTTTTTATTGCAGCACAAAGGTACTTAACCGTATTTCCTAAAAGCTAAGGCAATATTTTTTTAATGTTAAGTTAATGTTAAGACAATGACACTTGATTAAAGTAAGGAATTAAGCTTTATGGTGATGGAATAAACCCCGAAAACCTAACTAATCGGGGTCTATTATCGAGTTTTACTTAAAAAAGTAGTGCTTTCTAACAGGTTGCTTTACAACCCAAACGCACTTTAACCCTTCTTTAAAGGTTACAAAATCGCCTGATTTAATATTGTAATCGCCATCAGAGGTTTTAACGGTTACATCACCCTCAAGAAAAAGGCATTGCTCCTCTGAGTCATAAAACCAATCAA
>JBPXJX010000540.1:0-2263 GCA_051715525.1 Bacteroidales bacterium | reverse complement strand
TCCTTTTAAAGCATTAATGCGGGTAAGGTCCTTCTCTACGTCTCTTGCCTCAGTGCTCTTTGGGTATTTTTCTTTAATCTCATTATAAATATCAATTGCCTTATCGAATTTCTTTAGCTCTTCGTAAACAATAGCTGCTTTCTTTAGATACAAAGGAGTTGTAAAATCATTTGTTCTATAGTATGCTGCTTTTTTATAATAATCTACACCTTCGGTAAGATTGTTTAGCTCAACATAGCAATCGCCAATTGCCCCAAAAGCAATAGGTGTAACTATTTCGTCGCCTGCGTTGAACTTCTTAAGGTGATTTATTGCTACTTGATATTTACCTAGCCCTCTGTATGAAATACCTGCATAGTAATGAGCAAGATTAGCTGTATTTGTTGGGCCATATTTATCAATAATTTGAAGTACTCCAAGATAGTTTCCGTCACCATTTAGCACTAGATTGAAAGAGTCTTTCTCAAAGTATTGCTCTGCAGCAAATATTTGCGATTGTGCTTTCTCTTCCATTGGAGCAAGGTATAATCTCTTGTATCCAAGGTAACCACCAACAACTACAATAATTGCTAGTATAATAATGGTTAAACTTTTTTGGTTTGTCTCAATAAAATGCTCAGTTCTTGTTAAAGCATTCTCAACAGATTCCACACTGGTTTCAGCGTTGTCTTTCTTATCTTTAGTCATAATTAATCAGTTTCTTTTTTATCAAAGCAGACGCAAAAGTAATGGTTTTTAAGTTATATGGAAATTTTTGTGAAATTTTTTTAATCATTTCTGCATTTGATTTATAAGTCAAGTTACATCATAGCCTACGTCATAAACCCAATAGCCTGCAAAATTCCTCGAATGTTATCACCTAAATTATCAATGAATCACTTTGTATAATGGTTTGTTAAGCCGCTTTTCTTGCTTACATTTGCGCACGTTGAACTTTGGTTTTCATTTAGGATATGTTTCTAAAGCACCTAACAGCATTTAACTTTAAATCATATAGTCAGGTTGAGATTGGGTTACACCCAAAACTTAACTGCTTTGTTGGCGATAATGGTCAAGGAAAAACTAATCTGCTTGATGTGATCTATTATTTGTCAATTTGCAAAAGCGCGTTTAATCCAGTCGACACCCAAAATATTAAGCATGGCGAAGATTATTTTATTCTTCAAGCTCAATATGAACGCGATGAAAATCAAGAGAGTATATTTTGTGCTGTAAAAGTTAACGAAGGAAAGGTATTTAAGCGAAATGGAAAAGAATACCCTAGGTTAGCCGATCATGTTGGATTGTTACCAGTTGTTATCATATCACCAGTTGATTTATCTTTGATAAGCGAAGGGAGCGAAGAGCGTAGAAAATACATTAATAGTGTTATTTCGCAGTTTGATAAGCTTTATCTTGAGGAGCTAATTAGGTATAATAGGATACTTGCTCAGCGCAATAAACTATTAAAAGATATTGCCGATAGGGGTAGCTATAGTGAGGATTTATTCGAAATTCTTGATTCGCAGCTTGTGATGATGGGAGAGACAATTCACAATAAGCGAAAAGATTTTGTTGATAAGCTAATACCCATATTTCAAAAGTACTATACAGCCATTTCAGGTAAAGACGAGCAGGTCAGACTTATATACCAATCGCACCTCGATGGTGAGGATTATGGAGACCTCCTTTTTAAGAGTTTCTCAAAGGATCGCATGCTACAGTTTACATCAGTTGGAATTCATAAAGATGATCTTTCCCTAATGCTCAACGATCATTTAATTAAGAAGGAGGGTTCACAAGGCCAGCAGAAAACCTATCTGATTGCGCTTAAATTAGCGCAGTTTGAGTTTATGCTCAACATATCAAAAGTTAAACCTATTCTTCTTCTCGATGATATATTCGATAAACTTGATGTTAGCCGAGTTGAAAACTTTATCAAGCTAGTATCTGAAGATAGTTTTGGACAAATCTTTATTACTGATACTAATAAAAATAGGCTAAACGAGATACTGGAAAAACTCCACTCTGGCTATAAACTTTTTAAAGTTGATTCTGGTTTGGTTGAGGAAGTTGCAGGGAAAGAGTAGTTTTTGCTTCTTTTTTGTTGTATTTTTGTAGATATAAAATAACCTTGAACAAGCATAATTTCATATCACTTGGTGATGCAATCCATGAGTTTATTCAGGAGAATAAACTCGAAGAAAAGATCTATGAGGTTAAAGTTATTGAAGATTGGAAAAAGATTGTTGGGCATAATATTTCAATTTACACCCAATCCGTA
>JBPXJX010000539.1:0-2793 GCA_051715525.1 Bacteroidales bacterium | reverse complement strand
TTCAGGGAAAAAATCTTCTCCTTTTGTTTTCATATTGCATTTAATTAGTTTTCGTTATATAGGATTGTTTGGCAATTTGTTACTTCTGCCTCTCGTTCGGCTGAGGTGCTTAGCAAGTAGATAAGTTAACAAGTTAATAAGCGGGGGTTCTCTGTGGAACTCTGTGCTCGCTTTCTTTTAATTTACCCCCTTGTGTTCCCCCTACTATTAAGTTGATAAGTAGATAAGTTAACAAGTTTATAAGTAATGTTTCTCTGAGGAACTCGGTGCTTCCCTGCCTACAGGCAGGCAAGCTCAGTGGAGCTCTGTGTTAGAGAAGTTGCAGCATTTTAAGATTTAGGTTGATTTTTGTATTTCGCCGCAAGGGTTCTTTTGTCAAAAAAACATCCTATCCGAACATTACATTCACTAAAATATATTACTTTTGGTGATTACAATCTCTAAAGTTATGATAAAGCGAACCTTAACCAACGAAATAGCGAAGCGCAAAGGGAAGGCAGTAGTTGTTCTTGGCCCTCGTCAAACTGGGAAAACCACGCTCCTTACGGATATTGCCAACTCGCTTGGCGTATACCTTCTCATCGATTGTGATGATATTATCGCGCGTAGAGTGCTGGAAGATGCGAATACCGAAGAGCTACGTCAGCTAATTGGCAATCATAAAGTTGTTTTTATTGATGAAGCGCAACGCGTTACCAATATTGGAGTTACGCTAAAAATTATTACCGATAGATTTAAGGATGTTCAACTGCTGGTTAGCGGTTCGTCAGCCCTAGAGCTTGCCAATAAAATAAACGAGCCACTTACTGGTCGTAAATGGGAGTATCAGCTTTTTCCAATAAGTTGGCAAGAGCTATCGAATCATTATGGTTATCTACCAAGCGTGCAACAGCTAGAGAATCGGTTAATTTATGGCATGTACCCCGAAGTGGTTACAAATCCAGGTAACGAAAAGATTATCCTAAAAAACCTTACGAGCAGCTACCTTTATAAAGATCTGCTATCCTACTCGGGAATTCGGAAACCAGAGATAATTGAACGTTTGCTGCAAGCCTTGGCGCTACAAATAGGGAACGAAATATCATACAATGAACTTTCAAATACTCTACAAATAGATAAAAACACGGTGAGAAGTTACATGGATTTGCTTGAAAAGGCGTTCATAATTTTTAGGTTAAACCCACTTAGTCGTAACGTTCGCAACGAAATATCGACCAATAGAAAGGTTTATTTCTATGACAATGGGGTTCGTAATGCCTTAATCGCAAACTTTAACCCTCTTGAACTGCGAAATGACACAGGTGCCCTTTGGGAAAACTTTCTTGTCTGCGAACGAATGAAACTAATCAGCTATGAGCAACAATTTGTTAATACCTTTTTTTGGAGAACAAAGCAGCAACAGGAAATTGACTATATCGAGGAGTTTGATGGGCAAATGAACGCCTATGAATTTAAATGGGGCAAAAGCGCAAAATACAACTTCTCAAACACATTCGTTAAGAGCTACCCAAACTGCAAAACTCAGGTTGTAAGTAGAGATAACTTTCATCAATTTTTAACTGCATTTAGGTAAGGTTATCAAGTTTTGTGCCTTCTTTCACCAATATTCCACCACTACGTGACTTTGTACGTGTTTTTTTGCCCTCGTTCGGCTGAAGGTTCCGGCGGTAACCGGACAAGTCCTGACCGCAATAAGTACCTTCATTAAGTTGACAAGTTGATAAGTTAACAAGTTTATAAGTGATGTTTCTCTGTGGAACTCGGTGCTCGCTTTCTTTTAATTTACCCCCTTGTGTTCCCCCTACTAATAGGGGGAAAGCCTTGCGCTGGGGCTTGCTCTGTGGAACTCCGTGCTTCCTCAGTGTAACTCTGTGTTAGAGAAGTTGCAGCATTTTAAAACTTAGGTTGATTTTTGTATTTCGCCGCAAGGGTTTGTTTACAAGCAACCAGCAGCAGCATGAATATCGGTTTAAGAGTATTTAACCATTCAAATAGTGATAGTTGCAATTTATAGTATAGCTTTATATTAAGTTATATTCAACACTAACACTAAAAAAATGGCAAAAATTCTAAGGGTCTTAATTTCACCGCTATTTCTTATTGGCTTAATTATGCCAAATGGTATAAACGGACAGGATATAAATATCAAAATTGGATTTCGAGATAGTAATAAATCAACAGTGCTAAATGATACACGAAAGATACTAATACACCTTCCGGATAGCTACTTCAAATCCAATAAATCATACCCAGTATTATACCAAGTTAGAGGTGATTCCTCTTCAATGGTTGAAATGGTAACAACCGTTAACCGTTTGGCCCTTGGCGATGAGATTATGCCTGAGATGATCATTGTATCGGTTGAAACTGTCAGTGGCAAGGATATGTGGCCTACCAATACGATGTTCTACCCAAAGCCAGCAGCTCTAGGAATTAACAATTTTCAATCGTTTATTGAGAAAGAACTTATCCCATACGTAGAAAAAAATTATCGGACTACTAATGATAGAGTTTTGTATGGTCAGTCGATGACTGCTGTATTTACGATTTATACATTTATAACTAACCCGAAATTGTTTAAATCATATATCGCTAGTAGCGGAGCATTCCCCGATTGCGAAAACTATTTTAAAGAGATAAGCCTAAAGGCTTTTCAGCAGGCCGATCAATTTAATGGTCAAAGAATTTTTATAACGAATGGGCTTAAAGACCCTCTGGCTGCTCAGGTTAACTCGCTTCAGCAAATGACAAATTTTTCAAACCTAATTAATGAAAAACTGGGTAATAGAATTG
>JBPXJX010000538.1:0-6968 GCA_051715525.1 Bacteroidales bacterium | reverse complement strand
ACCAGGTATCTAAACGAAAAAATCAACTTTGGGATTGGCGGTTGGGGTGCTTACATTTCTCCTGATGGCAAATATCTATTCTATACAACTGGAACAAAAATGGATTATTCCGATACTTACGTTTACTGGGTTAACATGGGTAATATTGTCGATAGTTTGAGACATACAAACCTTCCACCATACGTCAAAAACAAGCCTAAATATCAAACGACCTTGGTGGGTCAACCATTCTCTTTTACCCTTCCGGAAGATGCTTTCTGCGATGATGATGGTAATGCCATAACCTATGAGGCACTGCTAATCAATGGAAATCCGCTCCCTGCATGGTTAACTTTTGATACAAAATCAAGAACCCTAACCGGAACTCCCAAAAAAGCGGAAGATGTTATACTAAGAATCAACGCATACGACGATAAACAAGCGATGGCCGCATTCAGGTTTATCATCAATGTTAAAATTAAATAGATAAAAAAAGGAATGGTGCTTTTTTGTTTAGGGCACCATTCCTTTTTAATTATGTTGAAAGCTTAAAATTTACTTACTAATTTGTGGTTTTTCTGTTTATTCTATCCTCTAAACAAGCAATAGTCGACTCAGCAACACTCTTATAAAATCCATTTAGCTCTTGCTGAATAGATTTCCATTTTGCTAATTGTTCTTTAGCCTTCTCGATATTTAGTTCCCCTTGAAAACTTGATTCTGTTCTCTCAATCCATACAGGAAAATCTGCAGTTCCAAGTCTACATGTTTCTGAGTCAAAATAAAACCCATCTTTTGCAAGTTCGAAAAATCGATATTCTAAAGTACTTGTGCTAAACCTCTCAATGAATGATTCAATATTAACACCAATGTTGTTTGACTCGCCCATAATAAAAACATTGATTGCAGGTTGGCAACGCTTAGCGTATTGCTCAATGGTTGTAAAGTTATTGGTGTTGTATGCCTCATTTCTCATCTTATCAAACTCATCTGCAAGTTCATTGCTTAAGGCAATTTGCAATGATTCTTGAAAATGTTTTTCTAACTCTACAGAAGCGGAATTGTCTTTTTGGATTTGAAGTAGTTGCTTATTTATTTTGTCAATTTTAGCCCAAATTGATGATTCAACCTTTTGGCTTACTTCTGACGATTTTTGAGGTTGTGCAACTAAAGAATCCTTTTCGTTTTGTTGGGGATTGTTGCTTGTTTTTTTACCTTGACATGATATCATCAAGGAGATGATAACTAATAGATAGACTATTCTCATGCTTTAAATCTTGAAAATTAACCAATCCTCCTAATATCAGCCCCAATTGCATTTAGACGTAGGTCGATATTCTCGTAACCTCTATCAATTTGCTCGATGTTATGAATTGTACTTTTGCCATCGGCTGATAAGGCTGCGATAAGCAGCGCAACACCAGCACGGATATCGGGCGATGTCATGGTTGTTGGGCGGAGTTTTAGCTGGTGGTTATGGCCAATCACCGTTGCACGGTGAGGGTCGCAAAGGATAATCTGAGCGCCCATATCTATTAGCTTATCGACAAAGAAAAGACGACTCTCAAACATTTTCTGATGAATTAGCACCGAACCCTTAGCCTGCGTAGCCACAACAAGGAAAACGCTCAGTAGGTCGGGCGTTAAGCCCGGCCATGTGGCATCAGCAATGGTCATTATTGAGCCATCGATAAATGTATCTATTTCGTAATTGCTTTGCTCTGGAATGTGAATATCGTCGCCAATACGCTCCATCTGAATGCCTAAACGGCTGAACGAATCAGGAATAATCCCAAGGTTTTCGTACGAAACATTTTTTATGGTGATATCGCTATGGGTCATGGCTGCAAGGCCAATGAACGAGCCAATCTCAATCATATCAGGTAGAATAGTATGCTCGCATCCTTTCAGATATTCAACACCTTCAATAATTAGTAGGTTTGATCCAATCCCCGAAATTTTAGCACCCATGCTAACAAGCATCTTGCTAAGCTGCTGAACGTACGGCTCACAAGCTGCATTGAAAATGGTTGTTTTGCCAGGTGTAAGAACTGCAGCCATTAGGATATTAGCTGTACCGGTAACCGATGCCTCATCCAATAGCATGTAAGAGCCCTTGAGGTTTTTCCCTTCAACTTTAAAGAAACTCTCCTTGGTATCATAGTTGAATGTTGCACCAAGTTTCTCGAAACCGATAAAATGTGTGTCGAGCCTACGGCGACCAATTTTATCACCACCGGGTTTTGGGATATATGCAATGCCGAAACGGGCAAGTAGTGGACCAACAACCATTATTGAGCCCCTAAGGCTTGCAGCCTTATTCTTAAAATCTTCGGTGGTTAGGTACTCAACGTTTATATTGCTTGATTTAAAAGTACATGTTGATGAGTTTATTCGCTCAACCTCAACACCCATGCATTCAAGAAGTTCTATTAATTTTAAAACATCCCTGATATTGGGGATGTTGTTTATTGTAACCTTTTCGGGCGTTAAAAGTATTGCACATAGAATTTGTAATGCTTCATTTTTGGCGCCCTGAGGGTGTAGTTCACCCTTAAGCTGCCTACCGCCATAAACTTCAAAAGTGGCCATAGTCGCTCGTTTTAAGGTTATTTTTTACGTGGAATAAATTTGCGTTTGTTTTTAAACGCCTCGCGGTTATCGCTAAGCCTTGTACCGGGGGCAAGTTTTAATTCGCCTTTCGAAAGTGCAGTCATATCGCGAATAATATCCTCATCTGAGACAGAATCGTTGCTCCAAATTAGGTATGATTTTTTCATATGGTTAGCAATCATCTGGGTAAGCGCCTCTTTTTGAACTCCATCCTCCATCTCAATTGCTTTTTGAATCATCATCTCAATGGAACGACCGTAATGCTTATATGAGATTGGTTGAGTTGGGTATGGTACTTTCTTAGGTTTCTCAACGTATGTCTCTTGGCTGGGAATTGGGTAAGGTGAGTCAATATCAAGTTTGAAATCAGACATGATAAATATATGATCCCAAAGTTTGTGCTTAAAGTCGTTGATATCCCTTAGGTGTGGATTCATGTTCCCCATAATCCCAATGAGCGATCGTGCTAATCGGTTGCGCTCGTCTCTATCCTCAACGGTTGCAAGATGATCAACCATTTGTTGAATGTTCCTTCCGTACTCGGGGAGGTTTAGCTTCTTTCTGCTTGTGTTATAATCCATCGTATCGATTTGTTTGCTATCAAATATAAGAAAACGATTGCTTTTTAAGGTAAGGAAAAGTAAATATTAATAATCCGAAAGGTGGTTTTATAAACTACTCCCAATAGCAATTTGCTAATCGTTTTATAATTATGCAAAGCTAGCTGATTGTTGGTGAAAAACAAAATCGTTTAACAATTGATATTAATTTTCTTCATAAAGAAAAAAGCAGAACCAATTTCTTAGTTCTGCTTTTTAGCTTTCTAACTATCTAAGGTTACTTCCATACAGGAATTCTTCCTGTGGTGTAAGGTGCTCCTTTTTCGTCCATCAATTTCCGCGCTTCAACCATTTTTGTGTTAGCAATTGCTTTTACTCTATCCAAAACAGTAGGGAACTCCTCTTTTAGGATATTGTAAAGCATGGTTGATGTGCTCGTAATGTCTGATGTGCTATTGATTTGAATGTCGATTAGCTCATAAAGTCTACTAATTAATGGCATATCAACAGGAGGTGTTTCTTCTGAACTTGCTTTAGCTTCAAAACCATTGAGCGTGAAAAGAATATCATTTAACTCTTTCTCAATGTCGGCTAATGTTGGAAGAAGTTTTTCGTGAGATGTTGGAAGAGTTAACGCTGTTTGTTTCATAGTAATTACCTCATCCTTCAAATCTTCTGCGAGTTGAACTGTACCAATCATTGCTTTTGATAGGTTCGATATTTCGCGATGGAAGGCTACCATCTTTTCACGACTCTGAGCAGGAAGCGTTGTATTGTTTAATGCTTTAACATTAAAATTTGTAGGTTTAGCAAGTTGAGCTACCTGACCATTCTGAACCATCGATATTTCAACAGAATAGGTGCCAGGAAGTACAAATATGTTGCCATCGCGTTTTGCAAATGGATCGAACTTGTCGGCTTTGCGTGAACGTGTATTGTCGTAACATAAATCCCAAGTGATACGCTGAATGTTCTTCGATGGTTTTTTAGTCATTGTACGAATGATATCCCCTTGGCTATCGCGAATTGTTATTAAAAGATAGGCTGGAATCTCATTCTTCTCTTCTTCAAGGTCTTTCATGCTTGGCTGAGGAATTGGCTTGCCATCCTTGAAAAGTTTTTTCTCAGCATCGTGGCGAATATCCTTTTTCAATTTCGGAGTTTCTTTCATATAGAATGTGAAAGTTGCCCCAAAGTCAGGGTTCGGTGCAAGGAAGTACGAAGCCCCTTGTCCATATTTTTTCCCAGTTTGCATGTAAAGTAAAGCATCTTTTACAGGGAAAAGATAGCTGCTCATTTTTGGGAATTCGCCTGTGATTTCGCGAAGTGGCGCATAGTTGTCGAGGATGTAGAAGCCACGACCAAATGTTGCCAAAACTAAATCGCTCTCCCTTTTCTGAATAGCCATATCGTAAACAGCTACTGATGGCAATTCCGATTCGAACTGTACCCAGCTTTGTCCACCATTTATTGAGAAGTATGCTCCAAACTCAGTACCTGCAAATAGTAAGTCTGATTTTACGAAATCTTGCTCAATGCAATGAACCGAACCATTCTCTGGTAGATTCGCTGAAATTGATGTCCAAGTTTTTCCTTTATCGGTACTCTTTAGTAAGTATGGTTTGAAATCGTCGCGTTTAATATTGCGAAGCGAAGCGTAAACAACGTTTTCGTCAAAACGTGAAGCGAAAATATCGCTAACGTATGAATTGTCAGGTACTCCGGGGAATGATGAGGTTTTTCTCCATGTTTTACCAGCATCTTCAGTAACCTGAATTAAACCATCATCGGTACCAACATAAAGTAAATTCTCTTTAACTGGCGATTCATCTAAAGATACTATTGTGCCAAACAATGAGGTTGATACATCCTTTGCTACTGCATCAACGCTCCAGAATTTGCCCATTACAGGCCATGTATTACGGTCTATTTGTGCAGTTAAATCGTCAGAGATAACTTGCCATGTATTACCACGATCATCGCTGCGGAAAACCTTATTGGCTCCCATATATAATCGGGTAGGAGAGAATGGGCTAATGATTATAGGGGTATCCCAGTTCCACTTGTAGGTTTTTTCACCCTTGCGAGGTTGAGGTTTTATGTTGATTCGCTCACCACTTTTCTTATCGTAACGAACAACATTTCCGTATTGTGATTCTGAATAAACGATATCTGGGTTGTTTGGCTCAACTCGTGGCCAAAATCCGTCGCCACCAACAGTAACAATCCATTCTCCGGTTGTTACGCCATCTTCACAAATGTTTCTCGATGGACCGCCTAGCGTATTATTATCTTGTGTTCCACCATAAACATTATAGAAAGGTTGAGCATCATCAAGGGCAACTCTGTAGAATTGGGTAACAGGTAGGTTTGAAACTTGATACCAGTAGCCTTCATCAATATTATGGGTAATGTAAACTCCACCATCGCCACCAATCATCACATGCTTGTTGTCGGTTGGGTCAATCCAAAGGGCATGATCATCAACATGTCGCTCTTTATTGCTTACTCTCGACCAGTTTTTACCACCGTCATTGGTAACAAAGGTGAATGTTTCAACGGAGTATACTTTATCAAATTGAACTGGGTCGCAGTAAATCTCGTTGTAGTACTGTCCGCTCGAGGCATGATCGCTCATTTTCGACCAGGTTTCGCCTCTATTGGTAGATTTGAAAAATCCTCCTGAATTATTTGCAGCTTCAACAATTATGTAAAGAACATCTGGATTAATTGGCGAAATGGCAATGCCCATCCCACCCATGTGCTCTGATGGCAAACCGCTTGTTAGCTTTCTCCATGTTTTACCGGCATCTTCCGATTTATGAACTGCCGTTTCTGGACCACCACCTATTTTTGTGAAAACATGCCTGCGGCGTTGCTCCGATGTAGCATATAAAATATCGGGATTGCGAGGATCGCAAATGATGTTATTGATACCTGTGTTCTCGCTAATATTTAAAACCTTTTCCCACTTTTGTCCACCATCAACGGTTTTATATAAACCCCTATCGCCACCTGGACCCCACGCCGAACCTTCGGCGGCAACGTAAACAACATTGGAGTTACGTGGGTCAATTAGGATCATACCAATCTGGCGGCTATCCTTTAATCCCATATTTTTCCACGATTTGCCTCCATCTAACGATTTGTATACGCCATTTCCGTAGCCAAGTGCTCGTTGATGGTTGTTTTCGCCCGTACCAGCCCAAATTACGTTTGTGTTGTTTGGGTCGAGGGCAAGGCAGCCAATGGAGTATGCTCCATAGTTATCGAAAATGGGCTCAAAGGTTAACCCTTTGTTTATTGTTTTCCAGATATGGCCACTGGCCACAGCAACGTAAAACTCGGAATGATTTTTTGGGTTAACTGCAAAATCAGCAATACGACCCGATGTAAAAGCTGGCCCAATATTTCTGAATTTCATTCCAGAAACTAGGCTACTCCTCACTAGCGAGTCCTTAATCTCTGGTTTTGGTGTTGCTTTCTTTTGCCCAATAGAAAAAATAGGGAAAAGCATAAGGGTGAGAGCTGCAACAACCCCTACCTTAATTCGAAAATTAGTCATTCTCATTGGTTTGATAGTTTAGGGTTTAACGAGATTTATTAAAGCTATTTTACAATGTTTTATTTGTAAAAGAGTAATAAAATCTAACTTTTTTTGATGATAAGACTCCCTAAACGGGAATAAGTTTAACACATTTCCAAGACACTTGTTCGGTTTAAGTTACAGCCCCTGGTTTGCACGCGTCATCATACAAGTGCGTAGTCATTATGATTCATCTCAGCACGCGTCTGAAGATGCGCGCCAACGAGGGA
>JBPXJX010000537.1:0-3238 GCA_051715525.1 Bacteroidales bacterium | reverse complement strand
TGACCATATTGGTACCGACAAAAAAGCCGAACGATTTCTTGAAATACTGAAGCAACCATTAACAAACAATAATACTCAAGTTCAGAAGCTCAATATTCTTCTTGATATATCCATAAAAGAATTTAATTACTTGGTGTATAGTTATTTAAAAACAACCAATTATCCATTGGCTCATGAAACATCTTTTGATTTAATTGATAACGAAGACGTTCTAGTTAGAGCCGATATATTTAAGATTTTAGAAGAAAGTGGTGTTGGAGTTCCAGATTATTATAAGAAAGTTAGTTTTGAAGTAGATGGTAAGAAGGGTGAATACTCCAGAAGCCGTTCAGGATGCTTTTTTTGTTTCTTCCAACAAAAAATAGAATGGGTATGGCTATTTGAGCAACATCCGAATTTATTTACTCAAGCAATGGAGTATGAAAAAGAAGGATATACGTGGATGCAAGATGAAACCCTTGCTGATTTGATAAAACCTGACCGTATTAAAAGAATAAAAGAAGATTTCATTAAAAGAACTGAAAAAAACAATAAGTTAAAATCTCCTTATCTTTTGGATATTTTAAATGAAGCAGAAGGAGAAGGGTGTGCAGCTTGTTTTATTTAGTCTTTTTTCTTTTTTGATTCTCCTTTTTTCCCTCTACAACTTCCTCTTGCAATTTACCAACTTTACTATCTAATATCATATTAAGAAATGAAGTGGATTGAAGAAAATAATTCGAATTTTCTTCCATTTTTTCTTTAATTAATGTTAACCCACCATTTGTATATGCTTCCATGGTTTGTATTAACCGCTTAACAATCTCATCTTCTTTGATATCACCTTTTTCTAACCCAATTATATCTATATCGGTCTTAGCTACTAGAGCTACAAAAATATTTTCTTGAAGACTAGTAAAATCTTTCCTATCAAGCCTAGTTCCTTTGCTTCCCCAATATTGAATAGCATGGTTAAAATCATCCTTTTTTGCTGACTCAGGTATAGGATTAAATTCATCGTTATAAAGACCTAAGAAAAAGGCATAAATATAAAGTTCATAATTATTACTAAAGTGTTTTCCTAAATCAACTTTAGATTTCTCAGAACCGCCCCCTTTTTTAGATAGACTATCAAAAAGAAGTCCTCTAAATTCCTCATTGTACCTTGGAATTTTAGTTTTCCACTTATCAAATAAATTATCCATAGTTATAATGTAATAACTTGAGTATTAATGGTTTTTAAGTTCTTTTTATCAAAAGGTCTTTCAAGTTTTATCCAAAAAGCTTTATCTCTTTTAACATTACTAAATTCCTTTTTAATATCTAATTTATTCGAAACTATGTCGTTAGCTAAAAAATCTTTGATTAATAGAATTTTTTGATTTTCGTTCTCATAAATTAAATTCAAAAATTCAGTGGTCTTATTTTCACCAAATGAAGAAGTAGGAGCATCAAAAATCATAGGATAACTTTCTTCTCTCATCTCAGATGCTAACTGAGAAATAGCAAATAAAATTGAGATATGCATTGATGTAAGTAAGGATTGATTGGGTTGATAAAAAGGACGACCATCTTCTTGAAGTTCAATTAATACAGTTGGTTTCTCTCTAATTCTCTTTTTGTGGAAAACTATATTTCCAGTAAAAGAATCCGTATTAATTCTTTCGAATATATCATTTGATTTATTTTGTAAGTTCTCTATAAACTCATCAAATTTTACATTTTTAGTATCATTAATAATTGTTTCAATATCTTTAAGGATATTTTTTGTTTTGATAAGAAATGAATTTACAGTTTTTAAATCAATACAATCTTTCTCATCATTTTTTATTTTAAGTTTTGCCAAAACATCTTTCAATTTGGAGGTATAATCTAATTGCTCCTGATTTCTGGTTTTTAAATCGTTTTGCCAAGAATTATAATATTTTAAAACATCAACAAGTTTTTCTGCTCCTATACTTGAGTTTCCTACAATTTTCTCTCTTTCAGCTATCTCTTTTTCCAAAAGTTCTTTTAGTTCAGCAATATCATTCTTTCTGGCTTCATTAAATTTAAAAAGTTCTTTAATCTTTAATTTTACCTCCCGAAGATTCGCTAAACTATCTTCTTGATTAACACTAAGATTTACAAGTCTGTTCGTATAATTATTTTTAAACAAAATTTCATCTTTAGATTCTTCCTCTATGGGTTCTTGGCTTGTTAAATATTCTTCAAGGCGTTTTAACATAAAATTGTATGGTTCTGAATCCTTCGGTGCTGGTCTATTACAAACCTTGCAAAATTCAACACCAATCATCTCTTCCATAATTTGTTTTGAAGGTACTCCGACAGGAAGAGGGATTGAGTTATTTAGAAGTTCCGCTTTTAATTTTTTTTCACCCTCCTTTATTCCAATTTTCCTATCAAATTCTGATTGTAACTCCCTTCTTTTAACACTAAGTTTTGAAATCTTTTCAGTGAATTCATGATGAAATGGCTCGAAATAAATACTAATCCATTTCTCATCGAATAATGAAGTTGTATATTTTTCATCAATCAGATTATAAAGATTTGAAATTTTCTCTTCAATGCCTTTTATTCTTTTATTAATAGTTTCTAATGCATCTGCATTCTTAACATGACTTTCACTTAGTTGTAAGTTCTCCTGAATTTTTCTAATTTCTTCTTCAGTAGAATTCAAATGAACGGAAATATTATACTTCTCATTTTCAAGTTGTTTTATCTCATATTCAAGTAAATTATATGCACTTATATTTTTCTTGTCACTTTTTGTTGCATCTTCAACTGCCTTCTCTGCCTTCTCTCTTAAAAACTCAATCTTACTGGTATATTTTTCATAGTGCTTGGCATCGGAAAATAGGTTAATTAGATTGATTAAAGCATCATCATTTTTAAAGATATTTAGTTCGGATTCGCCTTTAAACATTGAATATCTTCTTATTTGAAATGGAAATATTTTATCTAATAAATTCTTCCCATCAACCTTACTTCTTTCTCCAGACTTATTTTCTTCAATACCTTCTGTTGAAAAGTTTGAAACTTTACATTCACTATCCTTTACTTTCTTTGCAATAAAAGATTTTGAAATAATTTTCTTTTCCTCGTATTGCTCAACAGTTATTGAGACTTGAACTCGGAAACTTTGATTAACTTCAGTCTCTTCTAATGTCTTAGCAGAAACCAATAACTCTAGTTTGCTATCATCACCGTTAAAAAGCCAATCAAGTGCTTCGAAGAACTTTGTTTTCCCTTCCCCATA
>JBPXJX010000536.1:0-2260 GCA_051715525.1 Bacteroidales bacterium | reverse complement strand
TTCAATCCCTATAATGAAGAAAATTTCACTTTCTGAGGTTGAAATAAATGACCTCATCGACCTTTATCAATCAGAGATTGATAGGGCGCAGCGAAGGATTAGTAATTTAAAGAATATTATTAAGAAAATTTCTGACGGTAAAAGTGTTGATATACCAGAGGAAAAGCCAGTAAAGGTTATAAGCAAAAGGGGAAGAAAACCAAAAGCCAAAACACCTATTGTAAAGGCTGAAAAAGAGATAACATCAGAACCTAAAAAGAGAGGGAGAAAACCAAAGGTAAAAGATGTATTAGTAAAACAAGAACCTAAAAAAAGGGGAAGAAAACCAAAAGTAAAACCTGCTGACGTACTAGCCAAAAAAGCCCTTACAAATAAAACTACCAAGAAGATTTCAAAAAAGAAAGTAGTTAAAGAGAGCTCTTTAAAAACCGAGCCACAAAAAAGAGGGCCTAAACCTAAAGTAAAGGCTGATGATTTAAATGAAAGGCCTGATAATAAAAAAGTTGCAGCAAAAGAGCCAAAAAAGAAGATTGCTATTTTAAAAGAAAAAGGTACACCAAAGAAAAGGGGGCGAAAACCTAAGATTAGTGAAGCTAAAATGGTTGAGAATACAGAAGAAATTAAAGTTGTTGAAAAGAAGGTAAAACCTAAGGTTGAAAAAAAAAAAAATAGAAAAAGCTAAAGTTCAACCCAAAAAAAGAGGAAGAAAACCGAAATCGCTTCGTAAGCCAATAAAAGTGGGCAAAGGGAAGGATAAAGTAAAATGGAATGACTTTATATTTGAGTCTTTATCAACTAATAATACTTTATTGCCTGCTAGTGCTATAACTCAGGCTGCCATAAACAAGTTTGAAATTCATGAGAGCGATCGTGATAGGGTTAGAATGGCAATTTCAACAACTCTAACAAAGATGGCTAATAAGGATAAGGTTTTAAAAACCTATAACCAACAAGGTGTTCGCGGTGCATTCTTTGGCCTTAGCAATTGGTTCAATGCAAATGAATTAAAAGAAGAATATAAAAATAAATTGGTTTAAGTATTTATAAAAACAATAAAGCCGGGATAACCTGGCTTTATTGTTTTTATGCTATTGAGGAATTAAATCAATTAAGCCATTTTTACTAAAATAGTTTTAATTGTATCAGACACATCTTCCGCTTTATCTACCGCTTTTTCTAATGTTTCAAGGATTTCCTTTTTCTTAATTAACTCAAAAGGATCTTTTTCATTTTCAAATAACGATGAAATTCCCAAGTGGTATAGCTCGTCAGCCTTATTTTCTAGCGTATTAATTGTAATACACGATTGCTTAATTTTCTCCTTATTATTTCCTGGATCAACTAAAAGGTTAACTGAAAATTCAATCTCTTTTGCTGCTTGACATAAAATTTCGGCAAACTCGAGGTAAACTGGTATATAAGCTTTTGGCTTATATAAACGAATACGTTGCGCAACACCATTTATGGTATCTACAACATCATCGATGTTTGATGCAAACTCCTGAATATCCTCCCTATCAAAAGGGGTGATGAATGATTTATTTAACTGATCGAAAATTGTATGTGTAATATCATCACCAATTTTCTCAAGCTCCTTTATTTGTTTAATAAAATTTTCTTGATCATCGGTATTTTCAGTGCTGAGAAGCTTTTTTAGAACGTCAGAAGTGCCTATAAGATTTAGAGCATCTTTCTCAAATAGTGGGTGAAAAGATGGGTCTTTTGGAGTAAAGTACCTTAAAAATTTATCGAAGTTCATATGGTTAGGTTTATAAGTTATGATCAGGTTGAAAAATTAAAGAGCCCATTTTATAAAATAGCACATCGAGGCACCGATAGCGGCAGAGATTGGAATAGTTAGTATCCAAGCCCAGAAAATCTTCTTAGTTACTCCCCATTTTACTGCAGAAACTCCTTTGCGAGAGCCAACACCTATAATTGCACCTGTAATTGTGTGAGTAGTACTTACTGGAATACCCCAATGAGTTGCTCCAAAAAGTGTCATGGCACCTGCAAAATCAGAGCTAAACCCTTCGAAAGGCTTTAACTTTGTTATTTTTTGCCCCATGGTTTTTACAATCCTCCAGCCGCCAAATAGCGTTCCTAGCGCAATTGCAGTTTGGCATGAAAGGATAATCCATAATGCAATTGGCTCATCCTTGGTAGTATATCCGGTAACAATAAGGGCGGCCCAAATAATACCCATCGATTTTTGAGCATCGTTTCCACCATGACCAAGGCTTAATGTTGCAGAAGAGAA
>JBPXJX010000535.1:0-1724 GCA_051715525.1 Bacteroidales bacterium | reverse complement strand
TAATAGTACCAATTTCCTTTTCCCTAACTAAATTTAATGCAGTTAAAAACATCCCAATAATTGTAACAAGAATAACAAGGATGCCAGGAACCATGAAATGCGAATACTCCAACTCTGAATTATACCAATAGCTTGTTTGTGTTGAAATTGTTGGTGGCAAGATAACGTTAGCACCTATTTTACTTGTTGATTTATTCTTTGAAAAGTTTATTAGGATTGATGAGGTATAGGCATTAGCAATGCTAGCACCCATGCCATTTATTGAGTTTACTAGAAGTTGAACATTTGGTGTAGAAGCGTTATCGATATCCTTTTGAAAACCTTTGGGTATTACTAAAACTATATCAGATTTATCGGAATGAACCAATTCAAGAGCTTTATCAGTCGATTGTTCCGTTGGAATAATGGTATAAAATGGTGAAGCATCGAAATGGCTAATAAGTTCGCGTGATATCTGGGTATTATCATAATCAACCACAGATAAATTAATATTTTTAAGCTCATTGGTTGCAGCATTTGCAAGCACAAGTAGCTGAACAATGGGAAGCATGAAGATAATAGGAAGCATCGTTTTGTTCCTAAATATCTGCAGAAACTCTTTCTGTATTAAAAAAAGTATTGATCTCATAACGTTAACTTAAGCGAACTTTAAACTTCCTGATACTCAAGGTTAAAAAGAAAACAATCATTCCAATCATGATCAACATCTCTTTCCACACATAGGCTATACCTTCTCCTTTAATCATAATAGTCTTAATTGCAGATATAAACCACCTTGGAGGCATTATTGAGCTTAGCCACTGAAGCACTAAAGGCATATTCTCAACTGGGTAAATAAAGCCCGAAAGAAGCATTGTTGGCAGCATCAAACCAATCATTGAGAAGAACATAGCGACTTGTTGGGTTTTACTTACAGTTGAAATCATAATACCTAATGATAAAGCAAGTAGAATAAAAATGAAGCAAACAAGTAGTAATAAGGCTAAACTTCCTTTGATTGGCAGCCCAAATACTGTGTACCCTAAAAATAGAATTACCAATGCGTTGGTGAAGGCAAGCCCTACGTACGGAAGCACCTTGCCGAGTACAATATGCGATGGTTTTAAAGGCGATACCAACAAAATTTCCATGGTTCCTAATTCCTTTTCTCGAGCAATTGAAATGGCAGTCATCATGGCGGTTAAAAGCATAAGGATTAAAGCCATAGTGCCAGGAACAAACATGAATACCGATTTAAGATCAGGATTATAAAGCATCCTAACCCTAATATCGATTGGCGTTAATGATTTATCCTTTACTCCATTTTCAGAGGCAAAGCTATTAATAATTGACCATGCATAATTTGCTAAAAGGCTTGCAGTGTTTGGCTCAGAGGCATCGGTAATTACCTGAATAGCAGCATTTCCCTCCTTTTGAAATCGTTTTGCAAAATCCTGCTCGTAAACAACAACCAATGCTGCTTTACCTGAACGCAACGCAGGTTCAATTTCGCTCTCGGAATAGATGAAGGTGCTTGGGATAAAATACCCTGATGAACCTAACTTTGATGTTAGCTTCTGCGAAAGATAATCGCCTGATTTATCGTAGATGGCAATGTTTGTATCTTTTATCTCATTGGTAATTACATAGCCAAAAATCAACAATTCAGCGATGGGCATCCCAAAGATTATCAGCAAGGTACGCCTATCCCTAAAAATATGCCTAAACTCTTTAAGGGTGAATCA
>JBPXJX010000534.1:0-3374 GCA_051715525.1 Bacteroidales bacterium | reverse complement strand
AAAAGCTTTTAATCCGTGATGTTACGCTTCGCGATGGGCAGCAGTCGCTGTTTGCAACCCGTATGAACCAAAAGCAGGTTGATAGGGTTTTACCACTTTTTAAAGATGCTGGGTTTTATGCTATGGAGGTTTGGGGGGGCGCAGTTCCCGATTCAATAATGCGCTATCTTAACGAAGATCCATGGGAGAGACTAGAGAAGATTAAAGCCCTAATTGGCGATACATCCAAGCTAACAGCGCTCTCAAGAGGTCGTAACCTATTCGGTTATAACCCTTACCCTGAGAATGTAATTGAAGGATTTAATCGCAATGCGGTTAAATCAGGCATCTCCATTATGCGCATTTTCGATGCGCTTAACGATACCGATAATATTCGAAGCACCATAAAATACGTTAAGGAGAATGGTGGAATGGCTGATGCTACTGTATGCTATACAGTTGACCCCAAGTTTACAACAAGCGATAGATTTATATCGGCTATAAAAGGAAAACTTCTTCCTAAAAAGATATTTACCATTGACTATTTTGTTAAAAAAGCGAAGGAACTTGAGGCTATGGGCGCCGATATGATTTCGCTTAAGGATATGGCTGGTTTGGTAACTCCTGAGCGCTCTAACGAAATCATTTCAGCCTTTAAAAAAGAGTTGAAAATTCCTATTGATTTTCATACTCATTGTACTCCTGGTTATGGACATTCAGCTGCATTAATGGCTATTATAAAAGGTGTTGATATTATTGATACAGCTATACTCAGTTTTGCTGGTGGTCCCGCTGCTCCTTCGTTTGAGATTATTCAGATATTCTGTAATAAACTTGGAATCGAAACAGGCGTTAACCTCGATGCAGTTGTAAAAATCAATAAGGAGCTTATCGAGATCCGTAAGGAGATGAAGGATGTTGATAGCTACCAACTTTTCCCTATCGAGTTTGATATCACAAAGGATACATTACCTACTCATATCGATAAGCTTTTTGATGATGCTATTGCCTTTGCAAATGCAGAGAAGTTCGACGAACTTCAGAAATGCTGTTTGGCAATAGAGAAGTATTTCAACTTCCCTGAGCCCGATGAGAACGTTAAATTTGCTGAGGTTCCAGGTGGTATGTACACCAATATGCTTGCTCAGCTAAAGCAGTTAAAGCTTGAACAACTCTTACCTAGAGTTTTAGAGATTATTCCTACCGTTCGTTTGGCTTCGGGTTGCCCTCCGTTGGTAACACCAACTTCTCAAATTGTTGGTGTACAGGCTGTAAACTGTGTTATTGATGAGAATAAAGGTGTTCCTTTCTATACAAATAAGTCAATTCAGTATGTAAACCTTGTAAAGGGTTTGTATGGAAAAACTCCAATTCCTGTTGATCCTGAATTTCGTTTAAAGATTGCAGGAACAAGAGATGAAACTCCTTATGATACTTCTAAATATCAGAAGCAACCAAATCCAACATTTGCAGAGTTTGGTAACGCAAAACTTGCAGAAACAGAAAAAGAGGAACTTTTGCTTGAACTTTTTCCTGCAGTAGCTGAGAAATTCCTAAAAGATAGAATTGTGGCCCGTTATATGGAAGCAATCAGAAAAGAGCAGGATAAAAAACGCAAAGCCATTGATGAAGAGAAACGTAAATACGATGCCATGAGCAACGAGGAGAAACGCGAAAGGCTTATTAGTGGATTATTTAATGCTTGGTAAATAGTAAAGTTTAAAAAAAGAAAAAGGGTGAACAGTTTGCTGTTCACCCTTTCTTAATTTTGTTTCTATTTCTAGAAAGTAAATATGTTACTAAGGTAAGGAATAAACCCTGTAACAACCTTTCCAGTTTCGTAGCTTAATTCTGAGCCTCTAAGGCTATGTGGAATGCTGTAAACTATAATCATAAGAATGGCAGCAAGTACGCTAAGCCAAGGTCTGCGTGTTTTCCAGTTGAATCCGACTGCTATAGCCCATCCAACAAACGCTATAAGCGTTTTATTGTCGGTTAAGTCGTAACCGAACGGGAAGCCTGTCCAATATGCTCCAAATGCAAATTTTTGTACAAGTGGTCCAAAAATAAAACCAGCAACACCTAAAAAGATAATTGTTAAAACACCAAAATATTTAAACCTATCATGATTGAATGCAGCCATTAAGCCAGTAAGGTTTGAAAATAGCATTGCAATAAAAATCAATAGGATATGAGGCGCTAGAGCCCAAACGGGAACAGGATCTTTAAAGCGAATTACAATGGGTTCACTTTTGGCAATATCAACAGTACTATTATCGCTTGAATTCTTGAATTCGATATAGTATTCAAGTTTCCCGGCAGCAGGACGATGTGGGAGAGAGGCGGCAATTAAACCCGATTCGCCAGCAGCGAATTGAATGGTATCCCAATTGCTACTGGTTGGATAGTTTCTGTACAATAACGAACCAGTCCATCCAGCAGGGATATTCTTTAACTCAACCTTACAGTCGGTTCCAGATTCACCGCTACGAGGGAGTTTGTTCTTTATAACTTGATTATTTAAAGTAACAGATACTCTTTTAGGGTTGGTTGGTCCAGTTAAACGTTGATAAACTAGGGCGCTTAGTGTAATTAGTACCGCAAATAGCCAAAGTAAGAATGTTTTCATATTATTAAAATAAGTTTACAGTTGAACCAATAAAACCATCTTTTGTTCGCCTCGAATGATTTCAACCGAAATGGTCATTCCAGGTTTTAACTCCGATAGCCTATACATATAATCCTGAATATTTTTAACCTGCTTTCCGTTGATTGCGGTAATAATATCGCCACTCTTCATTCCAGCCTTATAAGCAGGGTTATTTTCAGTAACTCCAATTGCTTTTAGTCCATTATTACTTGCTCCACTAACATCGGGAATAATTCCTAGTTTAACTTTTAGACCACCTCTTGCACTTCTAACTGGACGAGATTTTGGACCTGCTTCTTGGAAAGTTAACTTTTTAGGTAGATTTGATAGCTCAAAGGCTAGATTATAAATATAATTAGTTGCTTTAACCATACCTTCAAAATTAATCTTGTCGATATCATCAGCAGGGGTATGATAATCTAAGTGAACACCAGTAGTGAAAGCAAACACTGGAATACTTTTGTTGTAAAAACTTGCATAGTCTGATGGGCCGTACCCTTCGGGAGCTAACGAAAGCATGAACGATTTATCTGTGTTTAACTTAGTAAGTATCGACTCCGTTTCGGTTGAAGTTTTTGTTCCGCTAATCTGTAGCTCGTTTTTATCGTTAAGTCTTCCGAGCATATCAATGTTTATCATTGCTACAATTGATTCATTTGAAACTAACCCTGATTCAACAAACTTTTGTGAGCCAATTAGCCCCATTTCCTCAGCTGCAAATCCAATAAAAAAGATCGGAAAAGCT
>JBPXJX010000533.1:0-2410 GCA_051715525.1 Bacteroidales bacterium | reverse complement strand
TACTTTCCAAATTACTTAAATATGCATCTTCTTCAAAAAAGATGGATTCGAGCAGTTGATTCGTTTCTGAATTGTCATCAAAAAAATTATGTGCTATATCTTTAAAAACCCACATTAATAAATCTCCTCCAAGATTTTTCTCTTCAATAGTTTCAAACTTGGCTTTAAGGGTTGGTAGAATAGTAATCGACTCAACTGCTTCCGACGGATCTGTTATAAGCATCCTTAGTAGTCCTGACCCTGAAACCCTTTGCTTGTAACTATTTGTCGCAATCTTTTTTCTATATTCTTTAGGGATGATTTTTAATAACCGATTAATCTCTTTTATTTGTTCCTTACTCAGCTGCAATCGATTTGGTCCAACATAGTCGTTAATGAGAAGTAGCCCATCATCTTTTAATCCCAAGCGCACTCTTTCGAGAAGTTTGGGAATGTTTTTAAAATGATGAAGCGATGAATGGAATAGAATAACATCATATCTATTGCTATCGATCTGATATTTATCCACATCGCTAACTAAAAAATCAATATTATTTACCCCGTTTTTTGCCGCATTATTCTTCGCTTCGATAAGTAATTTCTCCGAAAAATCAACGCAAATTACTTTCTTGAAATTGGTGTATTTTGCAAACTTCAGCTCATGACTGCATGTCCCACTACCTAGCGATAGCATCGTTAGGTCTCCCTTTCCCTTTAAATATTTCTCAACAAAGTATTGTTCGTATGTTACATTGATGTTACCTGATACTAAATAGTTCCACCTTTCACGAATTTTTGGGATTATCCAGTAGTTAGATGATTCAAAAGCAAGGTTATTAAAGGTTGATTTTGTACGTTTTTTTTTAGAAAGATTAAATTTTGAGAAAATATATAGATATCCTCTTTGGTAGATTTTTTGGTAAGTTTCAATTATATCGTCGGAGGTTATTAATCGCATGCGACAAAGGATTTTATTTGGAATTCAAAGATAATACTTTAACCATAAATGATTTGAAAATAAAAATCCTCGATTGCAAAAACCGAGGATTCAAAATATTGTTTATACTTCAATTTTAATGCGTTGATGCAACTACGCTGAATCTAGGTGGGTTGGCAATTGTTTTTTTAACCTTGCAAAGGTCTGCAACTTTAATCACTGCTTCCCTGTACATTTCTGGGAAATCAGCAGGGAGTTGAATATCAATATTGATATCCGAAGGCAGTCCTGTTGCCCTATCGTAATCCATGGTTTGGATAATTTTTATGTTGTCTGCAGGAATGCCACGCTGATCGCAAAAGCCTTTCACATAAATGCCTGCGCATGTTCCAATAGATGCTAAGAATAGTTCAAAAGGTGATGGGGCGGTGTTTGTTCCCCCTCCATTAATTGGTTGGTCTGTGCTTATTTTGTGTCCGTTGAGGTGGGCGGTAATAACTTTCCCACCATCAAATGTTACTTCCATCATGATTTATTATTGTTAACGTTAAACTTTATTTGCTGTAAGCAGAAAAATAGGGAATTGCTTTGTACCGCCATGGGGTAATGGCTTATTTATAACAAAGCATTGCTTGTGATTGATGTTTTCGAACCCATTTTCGGCTAATAATTTTGATAGATGTTCAACCTCAAACCCTTTGTGTCCATCAAATCCAGCATCGTGAAAGGTGCCATCTTCGGGGTATAGGTCTGCAATAGCGATATAACCTTTTGGGTTAAGTAATCTGTTGAAACGTGCTATAATGCCCTCTATATAGTCAACATGGTGAAGCACCATTTGGGTGAAAATAAAATCAAATCTATTTTCCGAGTACTCATTTTTCTCAAGTTCAAAATGAATAGTTTTGAGATTTGATGCTTTTGATTTTTCAATTTTGGCATTAGTCATCTTGAGCATCTCGATGGAATTATCCATCAAGGTAATTTCTCTAAGATAATCTTTCAGCATAAAGCTGAGAATGCCTGTTCCTGCCCCAAATTCTAGGGCATTCATCGATGGTTTTAAGGGGATAAATTTTATTATCTCTTCTGCAATTGCTTTTGAGCGATCCCAATGCATAGGGTTCTCATCCCATGTGGCTGCTCTTTGGTCGAATTCGGTCATTGATATTTAATTAATGCAGAGAGAACAACCGCAATTGTTAAAGGTTCAAATTAAAAAGATGCAGGGTTAGATAAACTGGCTACGATACTTATCGCCAATTGCATGAAGTTCATCAATCCTCTCAGTAATGGTATCGGCTACAAACTGTTTAAGCTGCTCTTTGCCTTCGGCATCAACAGCAAGGGGAACGTTTTCCGATTCAAGAATCTTTTTCACATATTCCTTGGAGTCGAGAACCTCGCCAAAGTTGAAAACGATTACATCGTCGCAAATTTTCTCTTTTGTCATGTCCTCATGCTCTTCAGGTGCCATTGTATTCCCGCTGACTG
>JBPXJX010000532.1:0-1664 GCA_051715525.1 Bacteroidales bacterium | reverse complement strand
GGATAACCTTGCGTTTTTCGTTCACTTGATAAATTATCCATGTGTTTATTTCGTTGATTAGAATAGTAATCAAGACCAACTCTGTACATTGCTGTAAGCCAAGGAAGTATAGTGTAATCGATTTGAGAATTACCAATAACTCGGTTTACCTTATCAAAAGCTTTGTTTTTGTTAACTGACCAGTAAGGATTGTCGTATGTGTTATACATTCTTTCAGTACCGTCAGGTAAAATGTAGGCTTCTTTGTTGTTAACGGGGTCGCTAGTCCCATTAGAAAGGTCGAATGTAGGAGGGCATCTGAGTAAGCCAAGCATAACCCCCGAGGTATTGCTCCCTTTTTGAGCAAGACTTGCATCGGAGATTGAATAGGTTGCTGAACCTGATATCTTCAATTTGTCAGTAAGCTTTGTATCTCCTGATAGTTTAAAACTATTTCTGTTAAAATATGATTCTGGTACAATACCTGTTTGCTTAAGTCGACCAACTGAGAACAGGTAGTTCCCAATATCATTTCCCCCACTAATACTTAAGTAGGTATTGCTAGAATATGCGGTTTGGAAAAATTTGTTAATATTATCATACGGATAAACTTTGTTATTGGTAGCAGTTGAACTGCTCATTCCAACAATGCTCCCGTTTATATCGCGTGAATTTGGAATTCCATCATATCTTAAGGTGTCGATTAAGGCGCCCCAGCTGTAATTTGAGTTGCTTTTATAAATTCCACTCTCACCTTGAGAATATTTATTTTGAACCTCTGGTACCTTGTTTATTACATCAATTCCAAGCGAAGTTTTGAAGGTGATATTTCTTTTTATTGCCCCTTTCTTTTTTCCCGATTTAGTTGTTATTATGATCGCCCCATTTGATGCTCTAATACCATAAAGGGCAGAAGCACCTGCACCTTTTAAAACGGTAACCGATTCAATATCATCGGAGTTTATATCAATTGCTCGGTTAGAGTAGTCCTCATTTTTATTACCACTATAACTGTTATCAATAGGAACGCCATCAACAACAAATAAAGGCGATTGCTTATCGGCTCTAAATGATGAGCGTCCTCGTATTTGAATGCTCGAAGATGCCCCTGGCGAACCTGCTGAGCTAACTACACTTATACCTGCTACTTTTGAACTTAGGCTATTCACTATGTTTGCTTGTTGAACGCTAGTTATATCGCTACCTTTTACCTCTTGAGCGGCGTAACCAAGCGATTTTTTTTCGCTTTTAATACCTATTGCAGTTACAATTAAATCATCAATTTGGTTGGATTCCAGCTGTAATTGGATGGTGAATTCAGTTTGACTTCCTATAACAATCTCTTGTTTTATATACCCGATAAAAGAAATAACAAGTTTATCATCATTTGAAGAAGATTGAATTGAGAATTTCCCCTGAGTGTCAGAGAAAGTTCCTGTGGTAGTTCCCGCTATTACAATAGTTGCACCCGGTAAAGGTTGTCCATTATCTTTATCAAACACTTGCCCCGAAATGGTTTTCTTTTGAGCATAAGTAACTGAGGTTGATAGTAATAGTAGGAGAAAAATGGCGAAAAGTTTTCTCATATGGTTTTAGTTTTGTGAGTTATGTAGTGAATACACTTGATTTCCCCCTTTCACTTAATTGAGAAAGAACTTTTTTGTGAGAAAAAGAAGTTCTCAAAA
>JBPXJX010000531.1:0-4369 GCA_051715525.1 Bacteroidales bacterium | reverse complement strand
TTTCTCAACAGGATGGCTTGCAGGCGAATGGGCCGCAAAAAGCGTTTTAGAAACTACTTGATGTTGAAATCGAGCATTAGCTCATCCTCCAGGTAACCCTTTAATCTATCACCTATTTTAACTGGACCAACGCCAACGGGTGTACCAGTAAAAATCAAATCGCCAGTACGAAGGGTGACGAACTTCGACACGTAAGAGATAATCCTATCGAAATTAAAAATTAAATCGCTGGTTGAGCCACGCTGAACAACCTCATCATTCTTCTCAAGTCTAAACTTCAAATTTTTAAGATCTGCAAACTTCTCCTTTGAAACAAACTCGCTAATTGGGGCTGAACCATCAAAAGCTTTTGCAATCTCCCAAGGCAATCCCTTATCCTTACATTGACGCTGAAGATCGCGAGCAGTAAAGTCAATTCCCAGGCCTATTTCATCAAAATAACGATGGGCAAACTTCTCGCTAATACTTCTTCCTAAACGATTTACTTTTAGAACAACTTCAAGTTCATATTGTAAGTCCTTTGTGAAATCAGGGTAAAAGAATGGCTTGTTATTTTTGATGATACTTGAATCGGGTTTGAAAAAGAAGACAGGAACTTCAGGGACAGGGTTCTTCATCTCACGAATGTGATCCATGTAGTTCATTCCAATGCATACAATCTTCATATCAATGAGTTTTAGATGAACAAAGATAAAGGATATTATTCTTAAGACTCAATTTCTGTAAACAAGTTTAAAACGTATACCGATAACTCAAACCATAACCATCTTGACCAATCAAAACAGGCATTATTGTTGATGATTTAGCAAATCCAGATAATCGTCGAGGAAGTATAACATGACCTCGCGAAACGGCAATTTTACCATAAGTATATCCAATGGCAATAGCCAAAGGGTAATCGCTTACCCAGTGTACCCCATTGTTAACCATCGAAAAGCCTACCAAACCCATAATTGTATAACCAACGGGTTTTATATACTGATTATCGGGATAATTACCCGAAAGAATTGTTATTGTTGCCATAACTGTAGCCAAATGCCCCGAAGGGAAAGCATCGTAATGCGATACATTTTTCTGATACTCCCCTGGATTTGGGAATGGTCTCCACTTTCCACCTGCTTGTGTAGCCTGAAAAGGGCTTTCGCGCCCTGATATACGCTTGAGGAACTGCGTTGTAACGCCTAACGTGATAAACATCTCAGCTAATTGCGAAGAAGTTTGAAGAGCTCTATAATCGTTGGTTATTGAACCATAGCCATACAAACCACCGGCAATTACAATACTTGGCCAACCCTCACCAATAAAGTAAATGGTTGAGTTTAAGTTCTGAGGTAAATCAAGCAATGGAACACTAAAACCTCCTGCATTTAGCCTAAGTAAAGTTTTTGATTTGCGTTCAGGATCAATATTTAGAAATCGACCAAATTGCTGAGTAGCATCAAGGATTTGTTGATCAAAAATTATTAAAAGAGCAGTACTCCCTGCAATGGCTCCAATAGCAGGTAAACTCTTTTTGCTGAATGTAATCTTTGCAAATTGTGCGAAATCAGAAGGAACATTACGAACAGCCTCAAGCCTTCGAGGTTTATAGAAAATGGCAGACAAACCATCATCAAGTAGGTAAACTTGAGCCTTTGATAATTTTACTGTATCGCGATATGGACGGTTAACGAGTGTGTCTTTTCGCTCAGTAACTAATGCAATGCTCTGAGAGGCTGATAATATAAAGACTAAAACAAGAAATAATTTTGAAAGTCTAATTGAACGATCTGCTACTTCCATCCCTCCTCCCACTTATTTAATTTGTTTTTCTGCACATAGCTAGCCGATTGATAAAAGGTAGTAGCCTCATTAAGAAATTGCTCATCGGGTGCTTGCTCAATCATTTCGCCAGTTAATCGATTAAATGTGTAAAAGCTAACTTTTTGCTGTGGACTGAGGATTGTTAGCTTATCACCTTTAATAAAACCTAATTTTTGATAGTTTGCTATAAAAGCACGCTCTTCGACTGGAGTCATCTTTAAGATATCTTTCCCGAAAAACTTACTCTTGTATGTCCAGTTCATCAACCCTAATAGAGTGGGACCTAAATCAATTTGACTAACCAATTTATCAACCTTCTGGGGTTGAATTATACTAGGATTATAAATTAAGCAAGGAATTTGATACTCAAGAACAGGTAACTCGGTTTGGCCAGCGCTACCAGCACAATGGTCGGCAACAATTACAAAAATAGTATTGTTAAACCAAGGTTTAATTTTCGCTTTTTGGATAAGCTCTCCGATAGCAAAATCGCAATATTGAACTGCTCCTTTTCTACCACCAGGTGATTTAATATCGATAAACCCATCGGGATAGGTGAATGGTCGATGGTTTGAGGTTGTCATGGCAAGATTAAGGAATGGTTTGCCAGCAGCGTATGATAAATCTGCCTCCTTAATTACTCTTGTGAAAAGATCTTGATCGCAAACGCCCCATGCATTTTCAAAAGTAATATCGGTATCATCCATCGAACGTTTATCCATTATTTGATAACCATTATTCTCGAAAAAATAGTTCATATTATCAAAATAGCCATTACCACCATATACGAACTTTAGATCGTAGCCTCGGGCTTTAAATAGCTGACCTAATGAAAACATGTTCTCGCTGTTAGGACGTTTAATAACACTTTGACCCGGTTTTGGAGGAGCAGAAAGAGCAACAGCTTCAAGGCCCCAAATAGTACGGGTTCCACAAGCATACATATTGGTGAAGAAAAGTGAATTATCGGCTAATGAATCGAGGTAAGGGGTAATCTTTCCGCGCTTACTTCCCTGATAGCTTAAAAACTCACCACTTAAACTCTCAACTGTAATAAGTATAACGTTATACTTTTTCTCTTCGCCTTGGCCTTTAACTACTCTTGTAATATCGTATAAATCAGTAGTTTGATAATCGCTATTCTCTGTTTTAAGGATTGAGCGAAGCTGTGCAAACGACTCTTCTTTAGGCTGTTTCTTATAGAACATGTCGTAATCAAGCTCATTATTCAAGAATGCTGCAAAGATTGAGTAAACGCCATTTTTGGCTAATTCATTGTTGTACCTATTCTCTGTTTTCTCTGCCCATGTATAATTAACGAATACAAAAGATAGAATAGGAAGAATCATCATAACGCCGCCAATAGCAAGTCTATTTTTAAGCTTTGTCTCTACCTGAAGGAAACGGTTTAAATAATCCTTTTTATAAATAAGAAAGGTTAACGCTAGCGAAATAATTGTAATTGACGTTAATAAAAATGGCATTGGATACGATTGCTGAATATTTCCAATAACTTCGGTTGTGTATACAAGATAATCGACAGCAATAAAGTTATATCGTACACCAAACTCCTCCCAAAAGAAATATTCAGAAACGCCATTGAATAGGAAGATGTAAAATGTAATAAAGTAAAAAATGTAGGTTATCCACTTGTAAGCCCTTGAACTATAAAACTTATAAGATATAAAAGTTGAGAGTAGGACATAAGGAATCATGAAGTATGAGAAAGCAACTGTATCGAAGAATAGTCCAACACCATATGCCCAAAGCAAACCGCTTACTCCGAGGTTTACATCGTGAAACGACATACTTAAAAGAACCGTTCGGCTTATAAATGAGATGCATACAAAGATGATGTATAAAAGGAATATTCCTCCAAATCGGTTGTTAAATCCTAGCTTCATAAATTTTCGGAATTGAGGTTAAGGTAAAGACTTCATCAAATAAATAAAGGTTATCAATGTATTACAATCAGTTTTACTTTTTAAATCGTAACAAATATATAACCCTTTATTCACTCTAGCAAGTCGATAGATATTAGAAACGTTTCAGAGTTTCAGAGTTTCAGAGTTTCATACTGTTTTATTGAATCTATTTTACAACTCAAAGTAGATGTGTATCTTTGGAGCGTCTTAAAACGAGATAAATCCTTATGAACACTATGGATGCAAAACAAAAAGAAAGAATTTTATTCTTAATCAACCCAATATCAGGGACAAAGAAAAAGGATAACCTCCCTGAAAAAATCCTTAAACTCCTTGATAAATCAAAATACGAGGCTGAGATACATATTACCCGTTTCCGTGGCGATGCAACTGCTGTGGTACCCATTAAAATGATTGAGGGCTTTCGACGTTTTGTAGCTGTTGGCGGGGATGGTACTGTGAATGAAATTGCTAAGGCGCTTGTTGATTCAGAAGGAATACTTGGTATTATCCCCCTTGGTTCAGGCAATGGTTTAGCACGCCATCTAAACATCCCTTTGAACCTAGAGAAGGCAATGAAACTTATCAATGAGGGAAAAGTTGACTCAATCGATTATGGACGAATGAACGATGAGCCTTTC
>JBPXJX010000530.1:0-16575 GCA_051715525.1 Bacteroidales bacterium | reverse complement strand
AAGGTAAACTAGTTTTCTTTCTAAATTTACTGCCTCATTTTTGCAAAAAAAAAATGGGTTATTGATTATTTTATTTGATTTTTCCTTGCCATACTTTGTGCAATAATACTTACGGCAATTAGTTGTAGTGCATGATAAAACATAAGGGGTAATAGTATTATTCCAGCCGCTGCAGCATTGGGAAATAATACTTTTGACATAACCGTTCCATGTACCAACGATTTTTTCGATCCGCAGAAAACGGCCGTTATATTATCCTCGCGATTAAAACCTATAAGTTTGCTGATTAATGAAATGATTGCGTAAACAAGAAAGAAAAGGGCTATCATTGAAATGCCAAGTATTATGATATCAATAGCACCATGCCCGCTGAAAAGATGCTTTGAGAAAGACTCGCAAAAAGCGGTATAAATTATTAGCAGAATTACCGATTGGTCAAAGTAGCGCATGGTTTTACGATGCTTTTCTGCAAAAGTCCCAAGTTTAAAGTGGAGTAAAATACCTAATGTAACTGGTACTAATACTTGAACTATTAGTTTTATTATAACATCGGTTAAGTCAAATCCCTGAGCACTAGTTGTAAGCACTATTCCCATCCATAGAGGAGTTATAAAAACTCCAATTAAGCTTGAGATGCTTGCATTGAATATAGCTGCGGGGATATTTCCCCCAGCAATGGATACCATAACTACCGATGATGAGACTGTTGAAGGTAAAGCTGCAATGTAAAAAGAGCCAAGCCAGAATAGCTCATTCCCGTTGTTGCCAAAAAATCTTTTTAACAGCAGCAGAATTGCTGGGAAAAGCACAAAGGTTGATAGCTGAACTACTGTATGCAATCGCCAGTTGCTTAAACCTTCGCGAAGTTTTTGTGGACTTAATCGCAACCCGTAAAAGAAGAATATTAATGATACTCCAAACCCAGCTATACTTTTAAGAGAGAATATGCCTTTTTGTATTCCTGGAGTTGACCATAAGTAAGCGATAATAATCATGCAAATAAGGGCTAAGATAAACCAATCAAGACCTACTCTTTGCGCTGTGTTTTTTACTTTCTTCCATTTACTTGTATTATCCATAGGATTATTGTGTTTTCCAAAAGTAGTGAAAAGAAAAACCTCATGGAAAATTTATTTCCCATGAGGTTATATTTTAAAATGCAATATTTAATACTTCAATACAGTTATTCTAAATGTGCCAACCCCAGGATTGATACTTGCAGAACTGTAATTATTAAAACGGACTTTAACGGTATTAGCGGCACTTACCCAAGCAGAAAAGGATGAATTATTATTTACAGCGCTGTTTGGAACACCTAGTAATACTACATCATTTAAAGCAGCTCCAGTAACAGTTACGGTTATGTCATTACTTGTATTGGTAGAAGTGTTCCCAAAATTTAGCGAAACAGTTGTTGTAAGCGTTTTAGCAAGGGTGTATCTTGTAGAGCCGCTTGTTACATAATAATTAGTTCCGTCGTATTCAACTGAACCATTTTCAGGAGAGGTAAGGTTTGTACCAGCAGTAAATTTCAATGGAGCACCATTGTTTGCAGTTGTATAGCCAGCTCCTAAATGTAGCTGAGCGGTGGGTGTAGCAAAATTTATTCCTGTTGATGTGTTAGCCGTACTGTTACCAATTAAAATGGTATTAGCTACAGCACCTGTTCCAATATTTATGGATTTTAAACCAGTACCACCAGTTCCGATATTAATTATTTGAGCACCTGTACCTGTCCCTATGCCTATTGATCCTGTTTGTGTAGATCCGCCAAGAGTAATTGTCCCAGTTGTGGTTGATAAACCAAAAGCATAATTTGATGCTCCAACACCATCTAATGTAAAATTGCCTGTTCCAATCTTCATATTAACACTTGTTGAACCAATCAGGTTGCCAATGTTCACAATGTTGCCACCTGTTGTACCTGTTGATATGTTTACAGTTCCATTTGAGGTTCCAGTATTAATATTTGTGGTATTGTTGGAGTTATTGTTGAGGTTTAATGTACCTCCTGAAGCATTAATACCTGAGTTAAATGTAGCATTTCCGATCCAAATCTTATTGCCATTAGCTGTTTGGTTTGTTGTAAGATCCACATAATTTACTGTGCTGGAACTTCCAACAACACCAATCTTCTGCCATTTATGACCGTCATAATAAAAAAATCCCTGAGGAGCATTTGTACGGTATATCAATAACCCTGTGGCTGGCGATGTAACTGATGTAGTATCTGTAACCCTAGGTATTAACAATCCTTTGTCAGTGCTCACGATATCAAGCATGGCTGATGAGTTGGCTGCAGCTCCGCTATTATTAATAGCCACTTGAGATTGGGTAATTTTCGATATTAGAAGGAGCGATGCGAAACAAAAAAAATAAAGAGTTTTCATAAAAAATTAAATTGTAATCACTCGTTAAACATCTAATTATGTTTATAGTTACGTTAACCATATTTTATGTGATGAGAGTGATTTTTTTAGTGACGAGCAGTCTATTGAACATGATTAATTCTTTTTCGAACTACAAGGTACCTAAATACCCCAATAATAAGAAAGATAGGTGCTATTGCTAAAAGAATTATACCTAGGCTGTTAACCTCTTTTAGAAAATCAATTTTAATAATTGCTATTCCGGAACTTAAAAGTATTATGAATGTTCTGAAATATGCTAAAATTGTTCTTTCGTTTGCCATATTGGTTCTTTCAATAGCTAGTTTGTCAGCAATTGTTAATCTATTCTCAGACATATATGAATTTTAAGGCTCTAAATGGCTGCAAAAATAGCCAATTGTCTTGATTTCTAATTTATTCATTGCCTATTTTTAGTTGTTTGTCAACCTTAGTGAGTTAATTAAAGTTAAGTTGACCAAATTTTATTAAATTTGAATACATTGTATTGCTTTGGAGTTTTAACTTAAAAAGTTAGATGATGAAGGAAAAGTCGATCTTAACTTGTCAAAGCGAGATTCTTAAAGGATTAGGGCATAAATCCCGTACCCTCCTTAGCGGAATAACAGGACCTATTCAGATTATCAGAAGTTTAAGTGATGAACCCAAACTGATAGAGCCACTGCGAATACTTGAACTCAGCGTATCACGCTTTGAGCGATTTTCGCTCCGCTCGCTTATGCTCTCCAATTTACTTCAAAATAAAGATGGTATAAACCTTAAGCCCATAACGTTGGTTGAAACATTCCGTTATGTCGTTTTAGACTTTACAGATTTGCTCGATTTTTTTAATGTAAATATCGAAATATCGAATAGCTCCAAACAACTTGTGGTAAATAGCGATCACGATTTGCTTTCACAGTGTGTAATGGTTATTCTTGAGCAGATTATCTCCATGAGCTCCGAAGGAACCAAGGTCAAAGTAGACTTTGTTCAAAAACCTGAAAGCGTTTATTGTGAAATTTATTGCTCCGATAACGGTTCTGTTTTTAATTCACTAAGCACCGTTTTATCGGCTGATTCTTTTTCTTCGGACATCGATTTGCAATTGTTAAAACACGGATTTGAGGCGCTAAAGGCCCAGTTGAGCATGGTAGTTACCTCAGAAAAGTATACTAAAATTACAATAGAATTGCCTCAACCTACAAGCAATGAATAGGTTAATGCTCGATGCATCGCTCAAAATTTTTGCAGCTATAGCGAGCCTAAAAAACGAGCAGGTTCGTCAGCTGACAGAGAGCTATGTGGAGATTTACCTCTCTCGTATACTTAGCCCAAGGGTAGCTAAGCAAAAAAAGGAGGAATTTTCAAAAATTCTTATCGAGGTTAGAACCAGCTCACGCAAGGTCAACTTAAGCTACGTTTGTCGCAATTTAAACCGAGAACTATCACGGGGTCAACGGGTAATGTTGCTTATCAACTTTATAGAATTTGTCAATTTTACAGAAAAGAATAGTTTAAGTGTTTTAGCGGGCGATTCTCTACTCAACGATTTTATTGCCGAAGTGTCGGATGAGCTCAGCGTTTCAAGGCGAACCCTCCAAAACTGTGAGTATTTTGTTACCGATCAGTACTTCAATATTCCCGATCAGGAGCTGATGGTGTTTGCCAAGGATATCAACCCTGGGTTTCATAAATCAGGCTTTTTACCCGTTCAGGAAATAAAGGGATTTCTTGCCTTTTTATACATCGAGGAGGCAGATGTTATTATCTTTAAGTATAATGGAAGTTCAATAATTGAGCTAAACTCAAGGTTTATTTTTCCTAAAAATATCTACGCCTTTCAGAGCGGGTCAGTTATTACACATTCCCAAAAGCCAATAGTTTATTATGGTCAGATTATAAAACTGATTAAAAAGCACGACCCCAATAAAGTGGTGACGCTTAGGCTAGAGGGTGTTTCTTTCACTCATAAGGATAGCGCATTTGGGCTAAAGAATATCAGCTTTGCCTGCTCTTCTGGAGAACTTATTGGGGTTATGGGGGGAAGTGGTTCAGGAAAAACCACCCTTCTGAATGTTATCAACGGAACGTTGAAACCCCATAGTGGTGCTGTGCTTTTAAATGGGAATGAATACCGTATGGATAAAAGAGCTATTCAGAAACATATCGGTTTTGTTCCTCAGGATGACAGCTTGATTGGCGAGTTAACAGTTTTTGAAAACCTATACTATACAACATTACTCTCCTCTGCCGATGTTGAACAGAGCCAAATTGAAGCCTTGGTTGAAAACAAACTTTCTGAATTTTCATTGTATCATATTCGGAACCAGCAAGTAGGACTCCCTGTTAAGCGAAAAATTAGTGGAGGTCAACGAAAAAGGCTAAATATACTATCAGAGTTGGTACGTGAACCAGACGTTTTGCTGGTTGATGAGCCAACCTCTGGCTTATCCTCTTCAGATTCCTATAAAATATTAATATCTCTTAATGAGCAGGCCTCGAAAGGACGACTAGTTATCGTGAATATTCATCAACCCTCGTCAGAAATATTCCGTTTGTTCGATAAGGTTCTTATCCTCGATCAGGGAGGGTACATGGCCTACTATGGCAACCCCATTGAGGCCATTGAATACTTCAAAAAGCAGTCGGAAAAGGTTGATGGAACGTCGGCTGAGTGCATAACTTGCCACAACATCAAGCCCGATGAAATATTCAACATTCTTGAGGCAAGGCAGGTTGACGAACATGGAGAGATTACAGATGTTCGCAAAAGAAAACCTGAGGAGTGGAGCAATACCTTCAACTCGATTAAAGGAGTTGAGCAAGAAAATGTCCTTTTTGAAACAAAACTTCCCAATTTAAAGCATAGCAGGCCATCACTGGGTAGGCAGTTTTCAGTTTACCTTAAACGTTTTGTGCTTTCGAAAATTCGGGACTATGAGTTTTTAACATACTCTATCGCAATACCTATTTTACTAGCGTTGATCATATCCTTCTTTAGCAAGTATTTCAGCGTTTCGCCTGATGGAGGACATGTTTACCGCTATTACAATAACGAAAATATTCCAGTTTTCTTTCTGATGAGTTTTATTGCATGCTTATTTACTGGCATAATTCTCACTGCGGATTGCATGATAAGAGATTCGCTTATACGAAAGCGTGAAAGGTTCCTGTTTCTGAGTAAAGTCCCCTATATTAACTCAAAGGTTGTTCTATTTGCAGGGCTGAGCGTTATCCAATCGGCAGTCTTTACGCTAATCTCCTCGCTTGTTCTTCAGATCCCAAGTATGGTATTCCATTTCTGGCTAATACTTTTTATGGCGAGCATATTGGGGAATATAACGGGAATACTATTATCATCCATAATAAAATCAGCTGCTGCGGCTTATATCATTATTCCTTTTTTAATAATTCCTCAAATCGTATTTAGCGGTATTGCAATCCCTTTTTCAAAGCTAAACTTCCATATAGCCAGCTCAAATAGCGTGCCTTTGATAGGCGACTTAACGCTAACCCGATGGGGGATTGAAGCCTTGCTGGTTAATCAGTTTAAGGATAACGAATACGAAATGCGATTTTTTGATATCGATACTAAAGAGAGTCAAACTCGCATAAATGCCTATTTCCTTATTCCTGAAATAATCAAATTGATTGACGAGTACCAAAAAGAGAATAATTCGCAAAGCAAGGGTTACAAAAAAATGTTAATCAACGATGGTCTCGAAAAATTAGGCCTTTCAAATGCTAAAATTATTGATGGTAGAGGAACAGAAGATTTGGAGAAGCTTATTAACCTTTTGTATGAGATAAAGGAAAATTTCGTGAAGCGTAATTCTATGATTATGAACGATAAAAATAATCTCATTAAGCAAGAGGCTCAGAGGCTTGGCTCTATGGATAAGCTGATTGAACTTAAAAATAAGCAAACTAACAAAGGGATTGAAAAGTACTTATTAAATAGACAGGCTACTACGGTTTTCGATTACAGAGAGAATAGTATCGTTCAAAATATAGACCCTGTATTCATGGAACCATCGAAAGGAGTCTTTAACCCTCAATTTTTTTCTGCGAGAAAGTATTTTGCGGGCTTTGAATGGGATTCCTATGCGATAAACATGTGTTTTCTTATTGCTGTTTTCTTTTGTCTTTATTTTTCTTTGATTGTTATTTTTCACATTAAGGATATTTGATGTAAATTGTTTCAGGAAAAACTACAAAACGATGAAAAGAAATTACACACAACTAGTATTAAGAGTCTTAGTTTTTGTATGCATGCTTGGGAGCATAAGTTGTAAATGTTCTCATAAAAATGAAAATCTAAATAATGCTACTACACAAGCTGAAATTAAAGACTCAATACCCTTTCCAGGGGTTGTTTTCCTTATGCCCACACCCTCCGAGGTACTATTTGCTACTTTGGATAACGATGTAATTTTTATACCAAATTTAACTGCTCCTAAGGGAATAGAGGATAAACTGGTATCATCCCATCAGCAGGCTATTCTTCTTGGTGTTTATTTAACCGATTTATCTTATACCATTATTCTTAAAAACCATCAGGAAAGCCTCAGCTATATCAATGCAATTCAAAACCTCTCTCAAAAGCTTGGGATTGGTTCAGTGTTGTATGATAGGTTTTTACATAGAATCGAGTCTAATTTTAGCAGTATAGATTCAATGGATATCATTTTTGATGATTTTTCTCAGAACTCTTATAGCGTAATTGAAAACCTTGGGAATAACGAATTACTCTCTTTGGTGGCAATGGGCTCAGGAATAGAAGCCATGTTTTTGGGATATAAATCATTGGGTGCAAAGGAGATTAATTCAATAGTAAAGTCCAAATTTATTGGGCAAAGTGTGATTTATGAAAACTATTATAAAAACTTCAAAAACTATAACTATCGGAATAGCGATTTAAATCGTTTTATGAATGATGTTGATATTATTTACTCTATTTTCAAAAGAAATAATAGCTTAAATGGCAAGATAGAGGTGAGTAAGGTGGAAAATTCACAGTTTATTATTAAAAGTGCACCAAATAGTAAACCTTATGATGAAAGGAATATTAAAGAGCTGGGCGACTCCATTGTGATTGTGCGAAACAATCTGATAGAACTTAAATATCAATAGTTTTTTAAAAGCATACTTCAATGAAAAAAATCTCAATTATACTAACACTTATTGTCCTAGCACTTTTTGTAAAAGGACAACCTTGTTACGACTTCCATAGAATTTACATGGCAAATAAATATGTTGGTTGTGGTATTCAAGGTATAGCAGGGTTTCAGCTGTTTGGTCAATCTAAAAGCGCTCTAGTTCAAGCTAAAAAGGAAACTAAATACCAGGTAGTTTTTTTTGGAGGCTATGATTATAAAATAGGCTTATGTACTCAGCATGGCTATTTGCCAATTCATTTACGCTTAATAAATTCTGAAGATCAAACGGTTATTTATGATAATGCAACTGATGAATATTCAGAAACATTAGGCTTTGGATGTGATGTTACTAAAACTGTAATTGTAGAGGTAACACTTTTAGCTGAAAATATGAAAATTCGTGATATTGATGATTCTAGAGCTTGTTTGGGCGTTGCAATATATTGGAGGAAGTCGCCAAGAATGGGACTTGAGAAATAATCAATTAAACATGATAAGCATTACATTTTTGTTATATCTAAAATATTAATTATGACTAATTTAAATGAAAATGTAATTAATGTAAATTGGAGCGATAAGTCCATTCTAATTGTTGAGGACGACAAATTCAACGCTTTTATCATTGTTAGTTTTCTTCAAAAGTCGCAGGTTAAATTCCAAATAGCAGAAACTGGCGAAAAAGCTGTTGAAATGGCTTTAAATAAAAAGCCCGACCTCATCCTGATGGATATAAAATTGCCCGGCATTGATGGCCTTGAGGCTACTCGACAGATAAAAATGGTTTATCAAAATTTGCCCATCATAGCACAAACGGCTTACGCTACCGAGAACGATAAGGACAATGCAATTGCTGCTGGTTGTAACGATTTTATTTCAAAACCAATTAATTCTAACGTGCTAATTCAGATAATGGCTAAATATTTTTAAATGTTTTATGCTCATAAATCCCAATGCAATATGCCTTTTTAGTGTTATTGTTTTTTTGTAATTCTTATTTTAAGTTTTAAGATATGAGTTAGTATTAAACATGTCGGGGATTGTTAATTTTCAGCCTTTTAAGTTTTGATTCTTTAGTTATTTGCCATAAATTTATTTAGGGAAACCTATTTCTCAATTTAAAAATCAACGCTATGGTTAAGGATCCTGGTAAAGGGTATAGGCAAAAGGTTTTTCTTTTGGCCTATATCTTAATATCGTTATTGATTCTAGTGTTTGTTTATACTTTCTATTCATCGCATAAGCAGGGGGCAATAAATAATATAAAAGAAGAGCTTAAGTCTATAGCAGATCTGAAACTATCGGAGATTGAGACCTGGCTTTCTCAGCGGCATGCCGATGCGTATTCATTTGCAGAAAGCCCCAATACTCAGGAAAGGTTTGAGGAACTATTATCGAAAAACGATCCCGTGAACTACGATGCCTTGTACCGAAAAATCAAAGTAGTAAAAGATGCATATAAGTATGAAGAGGTAATCCTAACTGACACATTAGGTAAAGTAAGAATTAGTACCGAAGAGGGACTTTTTGCCATATCAAAAACATTACAAGAAATATTACTTCATAAATCAGATATTGCTAAGCCGTTTATATCGGATCTGTACTGGTGCGATATGCATAAGAGAATACATCTCGATTTTATTGCACCAATGCATAGCGCAAGAAAGAAAAAAGGTAATTTAATTGGATATATCATCCTTAGAACAGATCCCTACAACTACTTATACCCTCTCATAAATAAATGGCCTACCGAGAGTAAAACTGCCGAGAACTTTTTGGTAAAACAAGATAAGGACTCGGTTGTATATCTAAACGAAGTAAGATTAACCAACAAACCAGCGCTAAGCCTCAAAATTCCTATAACAAGAACCAATGTTCCTGCTGTACGGGCGGTGCTTGGAAACCTAGGTGTTTACGAAGGATATGATTATAGAAATGTAAAAGTGCTATCCTATTCAGTTAAGGTGCCAAACACCAACTGGTTTTTACTATCAAAGGTTGATATGTCGGAAATATATAGCCCAATAAAATATCAAACCTGGGTGGTGATAGTAATTCTACTTTTAACAATGTCGCTAGTATGGATTTCGTTTTTTTATATTAAGAGTTCGCTGCAGAAAAAGCACTATATGAAGTTACTTGAAATGGAAGTAGAACGAAAGATTCTCGTAAACCATTTCGAGCACCTAGTAAAATATGCCAATGATATTATAATACTTGCTAACGGAAAAGGAAAGATTGTTGAGGCCAACGAAAGTGCAATGTCCGCATATCAATATACTGCGGATGAAATTAAAGGCATTAAGATATCATCATTAGGTAAATTTAACATTGAATTTGATAAGGAATGGATAAGGAAAGAAAACAGTCCCAATAAACTTTATGAATCAGTTCACAAAAGAAAGAATGGAGAGGAATTTCCCGTTGAGATTAACGAGCAAATTATTGAGATTGATGGTAGTAAGTACTTTCAGGCAATTATTAGGGACATCACTGAAAGAAAACTGGTTGAGCAAAAGCTTCAGGAAAATGAGAATCGACTTTCTCTAATTTTCAATTTAAGTCCAATCGGAATTGTCATTACCCGACCAGAGGATGGTTTTATTCTAGATTCGAATAAAGCATATTCGCAAATTTTTGGTTATGAGCCTCAAGAAATCATAGGCAAATCGACCATTGAGCTTAATTTATGGGTTGACCTTAACGATCGCGATCAGATAAACAAAGTAGTATCTGAATCTGGAATGGTAAAGAATTTTGAAGCGCGGGTAAGAAAAATAGACGGTGAGATAAGGTACATTGAGGGAAATGTTGAGCGAATTGAAATTAATGGCAAATATTATAACTTGAGTTTGGTTAGTGATGTAACCGAACGAAAGCAAGCAGGAGAAAAACTGCGTGCAAGCGAAGAAAAGTGGCGCAATCTTTTCGGAATACTTCCTGTTGGGGTTTCTATTGTATCTCCTGAAAATGAAGTAATAGAGTCAAATAATGCTTTGGCAAAAATTCTTGATATTTCGCAAGATGGTTTAACTGCTGGGAAATACAGAACAAGGCGATATTTCAGAGCGGATAACACCCTGATGCCCTACGAGGAATTTCCGAGTTTGCTTGCATTAAAAGATCAGAAAACCATAAGAGATGTCGAAATAGGTGTTGAGAAAGAGGATGGTTCGCGTATCTGGACAAGTGTTTCAGCTGCCCCGCTTACAGCTATGGGCGATACAGTTACGGTTACGGTTGATATTACCGCCCGTAAATTAGTAGATGATAAACTTCGCGAAAGCGAAGAGCGTCTTTCATTGGTATTGGAGGGAAGCCAATTAGGATATTGGGATTGGAATATTGAAACCGGAGAAGTTTATCGCAATGCACGCTGGGCAGAGATGCTTGGTTACACGTTGGATGAAATTCAGCATTCTGTAAAGCAATGGACTGATTTACACCACCCAGATGACAAAGAAGCAGCGATGAAATCCATTCAGGACCATTTAGAGGATAAAACAACTGCTCATAGAATTGAATACAGGATGCGTTCTAAAAATGGTCAATACAAGTGGATACTTGATCAAGCTAGGATTGTTGAGCGCGATGTAACCGGAAAACCTTTGCGCATGTGCGGAACGCATACTGATATTACGGAACTCAAACAGGCAGAAATTTCTATAAAAGAATCTGAAAGACGGTTTGCTTCACTCTTTCGTTCAAATCCTACCCCAATTGGCATTACCAGTGTCTCGGATTATCGAATTTTTGATGTGAATGATACATGGTGTAAATTAACAGGTTACTCGCGCGAGGAAGCAATTGGTCGTAATTCAACAGAACTTGGATTGGCAAGCCCCCAAACGTTAGATTTAGTCAATGCCATGCTTCAAACTCATGGTGAAATGCCACAGACTGAAATTCAACTTTACACTCGTATTGGCGAAGAACGGCATGTACTACTCAGTTCCGAAACAATAGAGATTGCAGGAGAAAACTATGTTCTAAATAACTTAGTCGATTTTACTGAGCGAAAAAACTCTGAGAAAAAACTGCGTGAAAGCGAGCAGCGATTTAGTCAAGTTGCTGAGCAGAGCCAAACAGTAATATGGGAGGTTGATGCTGAAGGACTTTATACCTATGTAAGCCCTTTAGCTTCCTGTATCTGGGGTTATACTCCCGATGAACTTGTTGGTAAAAAGCACTATTACGATATACATCCCGCCGAAGGTCGTGAGGAATTTAAGAAAGCAACCTTGGAGGCAATAGGCCGTCATGAGAAGTTTAGTAATCTGATTAATGCTATCGAAACCCCAAACGGTAAAATTATTTGGGTGATGACTAGCGGTACTCCTTTTTACAATAACAACAATGATTTTATAGGTTATATTGGTTCCGACAATGACATCACAGCCGTAAAACAAGCAAATGAAGCTCTTGTGGAGTCAGAACTATTTGCTAGGTCAACGCTTAATGGCCTTTCGGCGCATATAGCAATTGTTGATAACACAGGAAGGATTATTGCAGTAAACAATGCTTGGAGAAATTTTGCTGAGAACAAACCTCCGTTATTATCAAATGTGAACGAAGGAGCGAACTACCTTGAGGCATGTGATAAAGCCTCTGGTGAAGATGAGTTAATTGCTAAACAGGCTGCAACGGCACTTCGAGAAATCCTTTCAGGAAAAGAAGAAATCGTAGAAATTGAATACGCGTGCCATTCCCCTAAAGAGCAACGTTGGTTTATTGCAAGAATTTCAAGATTCCCTGGTGATGGAAGCCCTAAAGCAGTTATAGCACACGAGAATATTACTGAACTTAAAAAGGTAGAGAACGCATTAATTCAAAGCGAGGAAACCCATAGAATATTATTCGAGCATAACCCAATTCCTATGTGGGTTTACGAGTTAGAAACCCTGAAATTCTTGAGAGTTAACGAGGTTGCATCAGAGAAATATGGATACACCATGGATGAGTTTTTGGGTATGACTTTAAAGGATATTCGACCCGAAGAGGAGGCGCATCTTCTTACAGAAAATGTAAAAAATATAGGAAACGAACGCATACAAAGATCTGGTGCTTGGAAGCATAAACTTAAAAGTGGCGAAATAATTCTAGTTGAAATTCACTCCCATTCAATGATTTACGAGGGGAAGGGTGCTCGGCTTGTGGCTGCTTATGATATTACCCAGCGGGTTGAAAATGAGAATAAAATTAAGAAGAGCGAGGAGCAATTCCGCTCAACTCTCGATAATATGATTGAGGGCTGCCAGATTATTGATAAGGACTGGAGATATGTTTACATTAATGCAGCTGCCGAAAAGCAGAATAGGGTTCCTAGCAGCAAATTGATTGGTGAAAAGTATGCCGAAATGTGGCCAGGAGTAGAATCTACAATTGTTTATAGGAAATTAAAAAAATGTTTGGAAGAGGGTATCGCCGATCATTTCGAAAATGAGTTTTCTTTCTCCGACGGAACTGTTGGGTGGTTTGAAATTGGCGTTCAGCCTGTTCCTGAGGGTGTTTTTATTTTGTCGGTTGATATTACTGAAAGGATTAAAACCGAACGAAGTTTGCGAGAAAGCGAAGTGAAGTTCAAAAAAATTTACGAAGAGGGTCCTTTTGGAATGGTTTTAATGGGGCCCGATTTCAAATTTATGATGACCAATAGAACTTTCTGCCATATTGTTGGGTACAACGAGGAGGAGTTGCTGAAAATGTCATTTAGAGATATTACACATCCCGATGATGTTGATGAGGATTTTTCTAATGTTCAAAAACTAATTCGTGGCGAAATACCTGTCTACAAGAAGCAGAAGAGATACGTAAGAAAGGATAAATCTCAAATATGGACATCACTTACAGTTACAGCGAATTTTAGCCATGAGGAAAAATTCCTTTATTGTGTTGCAATTGTTGAAGATATTTCAGAACAAAGGAAGGCTGCAGAAATTGTTAGGACTAGCGAGATTGTCCACCGACAATTGTTTGAAAATAACCCAATGCCAATTGCAATTACAACGGTTAAGGATGGTAGATTTTACATGATAAATGATGCATATACCCAACAAATGGGGTATACCGCTAATGATGTCATAGGTGAAAAGGTGAGCGATTTTAATATCTATGTAAACCCTAATGTTAGACAAGAGATTGTTAAATTGATAAAAGAAAAGGGCAGTTTTAAAAATTACGAAATACAATTCCGAGCAAAGTCAGGGAGTTTAGTTTTTTTTGAACTTTCTATGACAACTATTCTGATAAGTAATGAGGAGTGTATTCTTAGCGCTTTACAAAATATTACTGAACGAAAGCAAACCGAAGAAAAAATTCGTGAGCTTAATCGTAGAATTAACCTGGCTGCACAATCTGCAAACATAGGTATTTGGGATTGGAATATTGTTAAGAACGAAATGTTGTGGGATGAAAGAATGTTTGCACTCTATGGTATTGAGTCATCAAAAGGGAAGTTTCCATATGAGGTTTGGCTTAAAGGGCTACATCCAGATGATAGGGAGATTTCAGACGAGATTTCCAAGCGAGCTGTGCTTGGAGAAATTGAGTATGATACCGAGTTTCGTGTAGTTTGGCCCGATGGCTCTATCCATTGGCTTAAGGCCAATGGTCAGGTCTTTTATGACGACAACAAGGATCCAATTCGTATGATTGGTGTTAACTATGATATAACCAAGCGAAAGCAAATTGAAAATGAGATTCTCGATTTTAATACCAACCTTGAGATCAAAATAAAGGAACGAACCATAGAACTTGCTGAAATAAATGAAACGCTAACCGAGGAAATTGAGGAAAGAAAGAGCATTGAGCAAGCACTTAAAATAGCCCGCCAGGAGGCTGATAAAGCTAATGTTGCCAAAAGCGAATTCCTTTCACGCATGAGTCATGAACTTAGAACACCTCTTAACTCTATTCTTGGTTTTGCTCAGCTTCTCGGGATGGGTGATCTCAACCCTGCTCAAGATAAAGGGGTTAAGCATATAATGAAAAGTGGTAGGCATCTGCTCGATTTAATTAACGAAGTTCTCGATATTTCTAAAATCGAGGCGGGTCGTCTTTCTCTCTCACCTGAGCCAATTCAAATAAATGGCATTATCAACGAGATGATGGATGTTGTTGCCCCTCTTGCAGTAAACCGAAAAATCCAAATTGTTTTTACCGAGTCTGAAACGAACAAACTATTCGTTAAATCAGATAAGCAAAGGCTAAAACAGATTTTGTTGAACTTAATAAATAATGCAATAAAGTATAATCGTGAGGGTGGAAAGGTTATAATTAGAACACAGCTAATGCCTTTGAATAGTCTTGGTTACGTTCCTATCCGAATATCTGTCGTTGATACTGGATTTGGAATATCAAAAGAGAATATCGTCAACCTTTTCAAACCTTTCGAAAGGATTGGAGCGGAGTATACTGAGACTGAAGGGAGCGGGCTTGGGCTTGCAGTTGTGAAAAGCCTTGTTGATGCAATGGGAGGAACCCTTGGTGTTGAAAGTGAGGTTGATAAGGGAAGTGTCTTCTGGTTAGAATTGCCTCAAGTGGAGGGGCAATTGCAAAGATTGGAAAAGGATGGTAGTTTAATCAATTCACCGAATGGTCCTGAGCAAAAGGAGGGAATGGTGCTCTATGTTGAGGATAACCTATCGAACTTCGAACTTGTTGCTCAAGTTTTCTCTGCGAAATTGCCTAATGTAAAACTTTTAACAACAGTGAAAGGTCGAGAGGTTAAGGACTTAGCCTTTAAAGAAATGCCTAACTTGATACTACTCGATCTTAATCTTCCTGATATGCATGGTAGCGAGGTGTTTAATGAGTTGCAGAAAGATGATCGAACTAAAACAATTCCTGTTGTTGTAATTAGCGCCGATGCAACACCTCAGCAGGTTGAGAAGCTAATAAGTGCAGGAGTCAAATACTACTTGACTAAACCGCTTGATATTATGGAGTTCTTAAAGGTTGTAAATGAATTTGTTAGTTAATAAATTTATAAAGGTTTTCTATAAATTGTAAAGCTATGATTGACTCATCCTTGAAAAATTCAAATATTCTAATTGTTGATGATCAGCAAGCGAATATAGATGTGTTGGAGGGATTTCTTTTAGCCCAGGGATACAATAATCTTAAAATCACAACCGATTCAAGGCAGGTAATCTCGCTATTTGCAAGTTTTAACCCCGATTTAATCCTGCTCGATTTGGCAATGCCCTACTATACAGGCTTTGAGATTATGGAGCAGCTTAAAACAATTGTTGGGGCAAATACCTTTTTGCCAATTCTTGTGCTAACAGCAGATGTAACTAGCGAGTCAAAGCAGAAAGCTCTTTCTGGTGGGGCTACCGATTTTTTAACTAAGCCATTCGATCTCGTTGAGGTTGGGTTAAGAATCAAGAATCTATTATATACTAGTTATTTGCATCAGCAGTTAATTAACCAAAATCATATTTTAGAAGATAAGGTTAAGGAAAGAACGTTTGAGTTAGAGACTACTAATAAAGAATTGATAATTTCAAAAGATAAAGCCGAGGCAAGCGATAAACTTAAAACGGCTTTTATGCAGAATGTATCACATGAAATAAGAACCCCTTTAAATGGAATCCTTGGTTTCTGCACCCTAATTGCTGATTCAGATTACACAGCGGATGAACGAAGAGCGCTTTTGCCAATGCTCGAGGCTTCATCTAATCGACTTATAAATACAATAACTAGTTACATAGATATTTCTAGAATAATTTCCAAAAATGTGACAATTAACTATAGGTCGGTTAATGTTGTAAAGGTTTTTCGAGATTTAATTTCTCAGTATGAGGGCTTATGTGCAAGTAAAAAGAATACAATTGAACTTGTCTTATCTTCTAATGAAGAAATAAGTATTCAAACGGATACAGACCTATTTCAAAAGATATTTATGCATTTAATTGATAATGCTGTGAAGTTCACAAATGAGGGATCAATTATTATTAGTTGTGGAATTTATGATTCTGTTCTTAAGGTTGAGGTTGCTGATACAGGTAGTGGAATTGAGCAAAGTA
>JBPXJX010000529.1:0-2174 GCA_051715525.1 Bacteroidales bacterium | reverse complement strand
GAATATTGACAAAATCAGGCAAAAGTCACGTTTATCCCTCTAGCCATCGCAAAAACTCCGACGCTTTTGCCTTACTGACAATGATGGTTTCTGGGGTTGGGTGCACCAAGTGAACCACCAATTTACGGGCGAAATATTGCTCAATTTCTCGAACAAAAGCACGGTTAATGATAAATTGGCGGTTGGCCCGATAAAAATTTGCACCATCCACCATTTTTTCAACCTCATCTAATGTGTAGTTTATACTCAACTCTTTACCCTCAAACCAAATGACCGTCGCATGTTTAGAAGAGTAAAAATAAGAGATTTGTTGAAAACTAATCGGAATAATTTTATCTCTATAACTCACCAGAACAAGCTGCTTTCTGGGCTTTTGAAGTTGGGCAAGTAATTGTTTAAGTGGTTCAATTCCTCCTTCAGATTGGCGCAATTTTTGAATTTTTTCTATCGATTTTCGAACGTCTGATTCGCTAAAAGGCTTCACTAAATAATCTATTCCATTGGCTTTAAAAGCTTGTAACGCATACTGGTCATACGCAGTACAAAAAACAACGGGACAAACGGGCATTTTTGCTTCATAAATTTCAAAACTTAATCCGTCTGCAATTTCAATATCTGAGAAAATTATATCTGGAAAACCTATTTCTTCAAAATACGTCAATCCCATTTCGACTGAGTCGATGATTTCAAGTACTTCAAATTGAGTATCAATTTTTTTAAGTATTTTTTTTAGATTGGCAGCCGCCTTAGGCTCATCTTCGACAATGACAATTTTCATGCAAATGGAATTTTTACAATAAATTCTTTTTCAGTCATTTCTACTATGACTTCTTTTTGAGTTAATAACTTAGAACGATTATTAAGATTTTGTAGTCCAATCTTGGTCGATTCTTCTCTATTCCTTTTGGTTTGCAAATTATTTTTCACTACCAATTGATGTTCAGTCTCATAAACATAAATATTAAGTGGTTTTCCCCTCGAAATCACGTTATGTTTCACTGCATTTTCAATGAGTAATTGAAGTGAAATAGCAGGAATCTTCCGTTCCAATGTTTTCGGCAAAAGGTTAATTTCAAGTGAAATATTATCTTCAAAACGGTTTTTAAGCATAAAAAAATACGCCTGAACAATCTTCATTTCCTCTCGTACTGTCACCAAATTCGACTCTGAGCTGTCTAGGAAATACCGATAAACTTCTGAAAGCTTGATGAGATATTCAACACTATTATCGTCTTTCTCTTCCAGCATCGCCTTGAGTGTATTGAGTGAGTTAAAAAGAAAATGGGGGTTAAGTTGTGATTTTAACTGTGAAAGTTGAGTCTCTAACTGACTCCTTTTAAGTCGCTCATTTTCGGCTTCTACTTCTTTGAATTTACTAAATATTATTGTGGAATATAAAAAAGTAATAATCAACAAATTAACTACTACACCTCTAAAACCTATACCTACAGGCTTAACACCTTTAATCTCGTCAAAAATCCCCAACGAATCTGAAATAAACATCATAGAAAAATAAGCTATGACACTAGTAAACATCATAATAAAAAGATAAGCAAATCGTTGATTATATTTATTACTCAGGTAGGAGAAAAACAACAAATTTAAGACCCATAAACTTACTGAAAAAAGAAAGATTTGACCAAAATCAACCAAAAGCTGAAACCAACTACTCTGAGGACTACGAATCAACCAAAGTACTAAGTAAATAGATGCAACACTTAATGAACTAAGGACAATGATTTGTAGATATAGTTTTTTATGCATCATTTATTCATTGATTATTTTTCCGTCACGCATTTCGATGGTTCGATCTGATTTTAGAGCAAAATCATTATCGTGTGTAACCGCAATGATTGTTTGTTTATTAGATATTGCCAATTCTTGAAAAATATCAAACACAATTTGGGTATTTTTACTATCAAGATTTCCCGTCGGTTCGTCTCCCATGATAATCAGCGGGTCATTGATTAAGGCGCGGGCAATTGCCACCCGTTGTTGCTGTCCTCCTGAAAGTTTATTTGCAGGTTTTAGTGCTTGATCTTTCATTCCCAGCATTTCTAATTTTGAAAAAGCTCTATATTCAATTTCTTCCACACTCCATTTCCCCAAACGTAATGCAGGAAGCATTACATTTTTCAAACACGAAAACTCTTGTAAAAGATAATGAAACTGAA
>JBPXJX010000528.1:0-2314 GCA_051715525.1 Bacteroidales bacterium | reverse complement strand
TTTCCGTAATATTGGATAGCCTTACTTGAAATACTTATAGAAATGATGAATAAATCAATTAAGAAGGAGTTTTTAAAATTTTTCTTTGGTGTTGCTAAGGAGAGGGAGAAGCAGGTTGTTTTTGAATCGGAAGAGTCGGATAAAATGCTTCAAAAGACATGGGATAATTTTGAGGTTCCTGATAATGAGCGGGGAACTTTCGATAAACAAAGGGTTTTTAATTCTATTCAAGCCCGAATTTCAAATTCCAAAAACAACCCAATAAGATCGATTTTTATCGAATCAAGAAAGTATGCTGCCATATTTCTCCTAGGTGTTTTAGTTACTTTTGCCGCCATTCTTGTTGGAGTTTTTAAGCCATTTTCCAATAGTAATTCTGCAATAGTTGAGTTAAACAATATAAAAGGCGACAAGGTCTTTTTAACCCTTCCAGATGGGTCAAAGGTGTCTTTAAACGCAAAAAGTAGGATAACTTACCCGAAAAAATTTGATAAATTAAACAGATTGGTTACTCTCGAAGGAGAAGCATTCTTTGAGGTTGTAAAAGATTCGACTAAACCCTTTATTATTAATACCTCATTCATTTCAATAGAAGTGCTTGGAACAAGTTTTAATTTAATGGCCTACTCCGACGAGAGTACTATCGAAACAACATTAGTTACTGGGAAGGTTAAGATTAATAGAGAAAATCCTCTTACCAAAAAAGTTCAATCAGTAATACTTTCCCCTAATCACAAAGCTATATTCGTTAAAGAAAGCGAAACATTCTTAATGGATAAAGTTGATGTTTCTGTTCCAATTTCATGGAAAGATGGTGTTATTGTTTTTGATAATGAGCTGTTTGAAACAGTGGTTAAGCGATTGGGCCGAAAATATGATGTTAATATCGAGCTGTGCGATGAGAAGTTGAAAAAGTATCGATATACTTTTAATGTGCGAAATGAATCACTTGAGCAGGTTCTTGAAATAATTAAAAAGACTTCTGCTGTTAGATATTCAAAAGTAAATGGGAAAATCATTAATTCCTCCGATAAGTAAAGTTAAATAATACAATATGACTATGCTGGGTGAGCCAAAATTTATACTAATTAAATACGGGGATGTATATTCTCCTAGTTTTATTGGAAAAAAAGATATTCTTATTGCCAGTGGGAAGATAATGGCTATTCACGATTCTATTGATTTAAACTCCCTGAAGGCTTTTGAAGTTGAAGTTTTTGATGCAAGCAACAGGATAGTTATCCCTGGATTAATAGATGCCCACGTTCATATTGCTGGTGCTGGTGGCGAAGGTGGCCCTTCGACCCGTACACCCGAAATGAAATTATCACAAATGCTCGAAGGGGGCATTACAACAGTTATAGGTTGTCTAGGAACCGACGGGGTAACCCGTGTTCCCGATAGCGTTTTAATGAAAGTTAAATCGTTACGAACCCAAGGAGTATCTGCTTGGATGTATACTGGTTCTTACCAGGTACCAACACCAACTATAACTGGATCCATCGATCGCGATTTGGCAATAGTTGACGAGGTAATTGGGGTTGGAGAAATTGCAATATCCGATCATCGCAGCTCTTGCCCTTCAACTTTAGAACTCATAAGAATTGCTGAACAAGCACGTGTAGGAGGTATGCTGGGAGGAAAATCAGGAATTGTAAATATTCACATGGGTGATGCAAAAAATCCATTTCAACCTATTGTTGATGCTGTTAATCAAAGCGAACTAAAGTATAAGCAGTTTTTGCCAACACATTGTAATAGAAACGAATATATTTTTGAGGATGCTAAATGGTATGGGAAAGAAGGTTATGTTGACATCACTGCGAGCTCTTATCCATATTTTCCTGAATATGAAATAAAACCATCAAAGGCTATTGCTGAACTGTTAAATGCTGGAGTACCTATTGAACATATTACCATGACTTCGGATGGAAACGGTTCGCTTCCTCAGTTTGATGAGAATGGAGAATTGGTGAAACTTGAAGTTGGAATGCCAAAATCGATCTTTACCGAAATGATTGACGCTGTTTTGCTCGAGAAGTTACCCCTCGAAACAGCAATAAAGGTTGTTACTTCGAATGTTGCACAAATATTGAAGTTGAAAACAAAAGGTAAAGTTAATGTGGGTTTTGATGCAGATATTGTTGTGCTAAATAAAGATTATTCAATTAATGACGTTTTTGCAAATGGAAATTGCATGGTTAAAGACACAAAGGCCATAGTGAAGGGAAATTATGAGTAGTGGTGAATTAGTTATTGATAAAAAATTAATTGAAAAACGAATTATTCACCTCGTAATTGAAGGTGATCAGAA
>JBPXJX010000527.1:0-6041 GCA_051715525.1 Bacteroidales bacterium | reverse complement strand
TGTTGTCTCTTCTACTCCTTCAAATACAAGTACATCAACTGGAACTACAACTCAGGATGATGGTAAGAAAAAGGATGTTGTTTTAAAAATTAAGCCAGTAAATAAGTTTAAAAAATATCTTGGGCCAGGGTTTGGAACAACAATCAAAGTTGTAATTAACCCTAGCAAAAAGAAAGAGGAAAATGTTCTCAAGAAGCAGTTAGTTTTGGAGGGGAAAGATGAACCAGTTCTAAAGGAGATTAAAGATAACCTTGATGGCAGTTATAGTATTACTATTGCAAACGTTCCAAACGGGACAAACCCTTCAATAAGCATTTCGATTAGAGATGAGATAATGTATGAGGGTAAAATCTACCCAATTCCCTGGTGGGTTTACTTACTTTTGATAATTGTAACAATACTTATTGTGCTTTTAAGGTATTTCAAAACTCGAAGCACTAGTATCTATAATATTTTGCTTTGGATATTAGCTGTAATTATATTGATTATTGTAATTCTTCAATACTTTGGTTTCTTTATTATGTTCTGAAAGTAAAACTTTAATAAAATAATAAAGGCTGTTAGAAATGAACTGACAGCCTTTATTGTTTTGAAAATTTCTAAAGGTGCTAATTAATTATATACCAGTTTGTTCCATCCGATTGTACTACGAATTTTTGGTATTGTGTTGTTAGTGTTTGGGTTGCGACTCCATCAATTGTCCCCCCAGCACTAGCTAAGGTAACGCTACCTGTAGCAATTATCTTTTTTATTACATAAACTCTACCTGAGCAGGTGTTTGCATTAGGAAGTGTTATTGTAATTGCTGCATTAACAAGCACTGTATAATGGGTTGGACCAAGTGTGGTGGTTGTTGTTATCGTAACAATTGGTAAGTTAAGAGCCCCAGAAATGGCTAAATTTCCATTCTTATAAAGTACCATAGCATTTGATGGAACTGTTGAGGTTCCATTTCCTGCAACAAGCAGGGGATCGGTTGATGTCCATACACCTGAATTTCCAACAACAGTATTATATTTCCCAATAGCAATAGATGCGTAAGCTTTTGCAGTAGTACCTTCTCCTAAAGCCAGAGAGTTAGCACCCGATGTTATGGTTGAATTTCCTAAAGCTAATGAGTTCTCAGCTAATGCTTGTGTCGTGTTTCCCATTGCTAAAGAGTTTCCACCTGTAGCTGTCGTTGTGAACCCGATTGCTAGCGAATTCTGCCCGCTCGAAGTGTTGCTTTCACCGATAGTTGCAGAGTTAACGCCATTGCTAGTATTAAAAGATCCAACTGAGATAGACCCAAGGCCAACTGTTTGATTGTATGTGCCAATAGCAAATGAATAGTCTCCGGTTGCCGTATTTTGTTCGCCACCAACAATTGAGGATTTTCCATTAGCAGTATTGCTTTTCCCTAGAGCAAGAGAATTAAATCCATTAGCATTATTCCCTTCTCCTAGGGCAAATGCACCTGGGCTTATAGCGTTATTTCCAGAGCCAAGAGTGAATGATCCTATACCTGATGATGTATTATTAACTCCAATTGATGTTGAGTTTAGTGCTGTAGCTTTTGACCCGCTTCCTGAAGCAAAAGAGTTAGCACCCGATGCCTCGGTATTTAATCCCATTGCCGTTGCGTTAGCACCACTTGCTTTTGAACCAAAACCTGTTGCAATGGCAAATTTTGCTGATGATTCGCAGTTTACACCCAGTACAAAAGAACCAACAGCTTTTGCTTTTGAACCCAAGCCGAATGCAAAGGAGAAGGCTCCTGTTGCCTCTGTTGATATATCTTGTATTACCCCATTCGCATCTACTCCTTTTGCTCCGAAAGCAAAACTACCTAAGCCTAAAGCCTTTGATCCATTTCCAAAGGAGAATGCGCTTTCTCCGGCAATGGCCTCATAGCCTATTGCTGTTGAGTTACTGCCTCGAGCAATACTTTTATATCCCATGGCCTGAGAGTAGCTCCCTTTTGCAATATTTCTGTATCCAAGTGACATAGAGAACTGCCCAACGCTATCGGGGTGAGCAACACTTATTTCACCGGCTAATAGCGATGATTTAAATGGGTACCACATCACCCTCGATTCGTTGATTATCTTTTTTGCAGTAGCTAATGCTGATACGTTGAAATATTCTGATTTAGTATTTTCGGCAGATTTAATGGCAAATCCACCTAAAGAAGAAGTGTTTGCCAGTGTTTGGTTAGAAACGTATATTCGTGTACTATCAGGCGAAATGGACATAAAATTTTTAGGAGCTGTTTTACCAGAACCAGATAAACCTCCAATTGCAAACCCTCCTTTCGTCCCTTTTCCAACATCTTTAATATAAAATCTTGAGCTATCACTTGTTATGCTTAAATACTCATTTATAACCGTTGCTTTACCTGAACCAGATAAACCGCCTATAGCAAACCCTCCCTTTGCACCTTTTGTGGTATTGTTAAACCATATTCTTGTTCCGCTAGGTGTAATGCTAAGGTAATCTTGACTATCAGATATGGATTTACCCGAGAGTCCTCCAATAGCAAATCCGCCTTTTGCCCCTTTCACCATCGTTGTATCAGCAATGTATATTCGAACGCCTGTTTGGTAAACGGCAAATACAATTTGCCCGGATTTGTTTTTAACAACAAAAATGGGTTCTTCCTCTGGCGCATTGGGCTGGCTGACCACCTCCTTAGTGTTATCGGCGTAAAGAGCATATGGAACCGAATACAACTTAACAGGGTCTCCTATTGCTTGATAGTTTGTACCTCCCGTACGATCAACTTCGATTTTTATAAACACATTTCCAGTTTTCCATGGTACATCAATGAGCGTACCTTGCTTTAATGCACCTTCTCCAATAACAAGATTGGCAACTCCTTGTGGCGAGGTTGTCAAGCTATGCACCTCACTGTAATGGGTAACTACTGGAGGGTCATTAGGGTTATTAGTTAAAAGGATTCGAATTTTGACTGCCTGATTTGCAACAGCGGAACCGTCGGTATTTCTGATTATTGCTTGATAAGAGAAACCCATTGGGATCTGCGCAAACCCTGCGGATTCAAATAGGATAATTGCAATAAGGATTGCAAATTTTTTTAGATTAGTTTTCATGGTAGATTTTTTAACTACATGAAAGTTATCTAATTAAAACTCTTTTTGGCAATAATGTATAGATTATTTGACAAAAAAAAGTAAAAAAACATGCCGCCATTAAGAGCGGCATGTTTTTGAATACTGTGCTTGTTTGTTAGGCGAATAACTTTGGCCCCTATTTTTTAAGCATCGCTTTTATTGCTTCGAGTTCAGCTTTAATTGCTTCGAGTTCCTTGTTTTTCTCCTTAAGTTCTTCAATTTGTAATTGCTGGGCCTTAGTTATCTTCTCAAGTTCGAGGATATATAATGTATTTTCCTCAACCTTTTCAAGAGTAACCATCTGTAATCCCTGCAAATTAACCACTCCAACTTTTTCAATTTCAACTCTTGAAGGTACTCTAGGTAAGTGTCGATTTTTTAAAATAAAACTTCTTAATTCAGTAAAGTTCAACATTTCATAAGAAGGATTTTGTTCAGATTCTCCATCAAAATTCTTATCAAAAACATAATCAGGAACAATCATGTTTAAAGTAGTATTATATTTATAAGCACCCGTTCCGGCTGTTGTAGCTATAAATACTGTTGCTTTCACATTACCATTAACTTCTAAGGCTTCACTGGGTGTAATAGTATTTATTCCTACTCTTTTAGAGGAAAAGTCACCATAAATTAAAGGAGGTGTAGCAGAGCTGTTTGCAATGTAGAGTTTGTTGCTTCCTGTTTCGCTATATCCAGCATTATTGCCTAGAAAAACATTATAGCTACCTGTTGCATCATTTCCTGCACCAGCACCAAGGAAAACATTATAGCTTCCATCAGCACTATTTAAACCACTATAAGAACCTACTAATACATTATTATTCCCAGAAGTTTTATTATTTGCAGCATTTACGCCCAAAATAAGATTGTTACTTCCTGAGGTGATTTTCTCTCCAGTCATGTGGCCTAGGTAAGTATTGCCATAGCCGGTTGTATTCTGAAAGCCTGAGTTTCTTCCTATAAAAGTATTTCCGCTTGAAGTAGTATTTGATCGCCCTGCATCATTCCCGATAAAAATATCATTGGTGCCTGTTGTATTTGTATATCCGGCACCTTGTCCAATAAAGTTGTTACTCCAACCACTTGTGTTATTTGTTCCACTTTCGTGCCCAATAAATACATTATGACTACCATCATAATTACTCTTACCACTCAAATAACCCATGAATACATTATAACTTCCATACGTGTTTCCATAACCTGCATTATAACCCATGAATGCATTATAACCACCAGAAGTATTGCTGTAACCAGATTGAAAGCCGATGAAGGTATTGTAACTAGCCTGATTGCTAAAACCGCTTGAATTTCCTAAAAAAACATTGTAATTTCCTGAACTTGCCGATTCCCCGCTTCCATTACCTATCATAACATTGCTGTTTCCAAGAATGTTTGCTTTCCCAGAATTGTTCCCTAAATAAACATTTGATAACCCTTGGGTGTTTGCCATACCGCTACTACTACCAATAAATATATTGTTAGCTCCATCCGTATTATTGTATCCACTAGTAGAACCCAAAAAAACATTGTTACCCCCAGTTGTGTTGTTGTATCCGCTTACATAGCCAAGAAAAACGTTGTAAATACCTGTGGTATTTTCATATCCAGTGCCATCTCCAATCATTACATTCGAAAAACCTTGGGTATTTCTAAAACCGGCCATGGTACCAAGGAAGATATTCCTTTCACCAATTGTATTAGCGTTTCCACTTAAATACCCCAAAAAGACATTATAGTTACCTGTGGTATTATTTTGACCACTCTGAACTCCTAAAAACATATTCTCCGATCCACTAGTATTGAAATAGCCTGCTTTATCACCTAAAAAGATATTTCCAAACCCAGTTGTGTTGGAGAACCCGCTCTCGTTTCCAGCAAATAAGTTTAATGTGCCCGATCCTTGCCCTTGCACTCCGATATTGCTATACCCTGATTTATAGCCAATGAAGATATTGTTATTTCCTTCAGTGTTTGCTTGCCCTGCTTGATATCCAATGAAGGAGTTATATAAACCAGTTGTAATACTTCTCCCAGCATCATGTCCAATAAAGTAGTTTTCAGGTGTTAGCTGTAAATAGTTGTTATCTCCTTTACTTGAAAGCCCTCCAATGGCAAACCCACCTTTTGCACCCTTGCCAACAGGATCTTTTAGGCGTACCCTTGCGCTATCTGGTGTTATTAAAAAGTAATCAGAGGAGGCCTTACCAGATAGCCCTCCAATGGCAAACCCACCTTTAGCCCCTTTTACAGCAAGGTCATCAACGTACATACGAACCCCGCTTTGGTAAACGGCAAAAACAACCTGCCCCGTTTTATTTTTAACAACAAAAATTGGATCGATTTCTGTGGCCGTTGGTGAGCTGCTCACCTCCTTAACATTTTCAGCATAAAGGGCGTATGGAACAGATTTTAGCACGGTTGGGTTGTCTAAAAAAGTGTATGATGTACCACCTGTTATATCTAACCCAACTTTTAAGCGAATGGTTCCATTAGACCAAGGAATATCTTTAAATAAGCCACTACTAGTACGAGTTCCATTTCCAATAGTTATATTAAATACACCCTGTGCGCTTGTTGTGGTTGTTAGGGTTTCGGAGTAATACTCTACAGAGGATGAGTTTTCAATTATCACCTTAACCCCAATTGCTTGGTTACCAACAATAGCCCCACTGTTATTGCGAACTATCCCTTGGTACGAGAAGCCCTGAGGGGATTGGGTGAAACCAACTATATATATGCAAAGCATCAATAGCGTTGGAATCAACTTGCTAAACATTCCTTTTACGTTCATAGTTTTAGGTATTATGTAAAACAGTTATAGAAGCGCCTAAATGTGAGAGTTATATCATAAAAAATTAAAACAATCATAACGCTAAAAGGTTAACATTTTTTGACGAATGAAATAAAAAAGGCCTATCCTTTTAATTG
>JBPXJX010000526.1:0-2567 GCA_051715525.1 Bacteroidales bacterium | reverse complement strand
TCTTTGAACTGCCAAAATTCCATTTAAATGATCGTATTCGTGCTGTAATAGTTCTGATAAATCGTCAGTTAGAAGCATTTCACAGTCATTCCATTCAACATCCTTATACCTAATTTTGCATGATTTGTAACGTTCAACTTTTACAAGCAGATTCGGAAAGCTCATGCAATCATCCCATACATCGAATTTAGCATTACTAAGGGGTTCTAATATTGGGTTTATAAAGATGTAAGGTTTATCGGTAAACATATAGATTAATCGTTTCAATACGCCAATTTGAGGTGCAGCGATGGCCCTTCCAAAACCATTCCTTTGCTTAAAATCAATAATGGTATCGTGTAAATCCACAATATCAGACTTTAATGAAGATAGTTCCGTAGATTGTACTACCTCAGCCGTTTTATAAAGTATAGCATTCCCTAGTAATAAGATTTCTTTAACTGCCATGGCAATTATGATTGAATAAACGTAATGTTTTGTATTTTTCCACTCTAAATTTATTCAAAAAATGGAACAAAGCGATAGCATTAATACTAGCTGGCGAAAAGTTGCGGCATCAATCTATAAAAAACCAACCGATTCAAAGATTTTTGGTTCTGTAGAGCTCGATGTTACAGACCTTGAGCAGTTTATTGCTCAAAAACGAAAGGAGGGATTGAAAATAACCCTTACACATATTTTTACCCTTGCGGTTGCACGAGCCTTAAAAAAGGATGTACCAGAGCTCAACGCTTATGTTCGAAGGGGAGGAATTGTAAAGCGCGAAAGCATTGATGCTATGGTGAGCGTGCTAATTGGCGATTCAAAGATGGGCTCGATTAAAGTTTTTAATGCCGATTCATTAACATTGCAGGAGTTTGCTGTTATTATGGATGCTGAAATTCGAAAGATTAGAGCAGGAAGCGAGAATAAAACCATGCAGATGCGTGATAGTATTACTAAAATCCCCTGGCCATTAAGAGTTTGGATTGTTAGTATTATTCGGAAAGTTACTATTGATTGGGGCGTGAAGATTCCTTTTTTGAATTTTAAGCCCGATAGCTTTGGTTCATATGTAGTTTCGAATATAGGGACTCTTGGTTTAGATATGGGCTATCCTGCCCTTTTCCCAATATCAAATGTTCCATTAGTGCTGATAATGGGTGGTGTTAAAAAAAAGCCCTGTGTTGTAAATGACGAAATTGTACCTCGAAGAATAATTAATTTAGGTGCAGCACTCGATCATCGGGTAGTTGATGCAATGCATGGGGGCAAACTATTCCGTTACATCAAGTATATTGTAAATAACCCAACTATTTTAGAAACCAAACCTTTTTAATATAAATAACCTCTTAACATTTGGCTTTGTTAAACGATAGTTTAATTTTGATTAGATTGTAATTGGAAATATTTGAACTTTAATCCCCATTTTTTAACATTTCCTGTAAATAATTTGATCGCTTTAAATGAGATTGCTATCTTTCAATTCAATTATTAAATTTAATAAGTTATGCATGTAAAAGGAACAGCAGTTAAGTCGATACAAGATTATGTTCAGACTAAACATGGCGATAAGTATGCTGAGTGGTTAAAGGCTATGCCTGAGGTATCGAGGATTATTATGTCGAAACCAGTTTATGTTTCCGATTGGTATTCAGTTAAGGATGCTGCTGTTGAGCCAACTATTGCATTGGGTAAGGTTGTTTTTAGTGGTGATGTTGTAAAGGCAGGTTGGGAAACAGGAAGGTTTAGCTCCGAGATTGCCTTAAATGGAGTTTACAAGGTTTTTGTTAAGATGGCTACACCTCAGTTTATCATTGGCCGTTCAGGAAAAATCCTGCCTTCGTACTACGATCCTTCAGATCTTGAAGTAAAAGAAACTGGAGCAAAGCATGTAGTTCTTAATATTTCTAAGCTACCTATGAACCACGAAGTGCTAGAGGCTCGAATTTTTGGTTGGATTCAAAAAGCTCTTGAAGTTTGTGGTTGTAAAAATGTACAAATAAATCCTACTTCATCAATGACTAAAGGTGATTCTATTACTCAATTGATGATAACATGGAACTAGTATAATTCAAATTATCTTATTTTAAAGTGCATCAGGTCTCTGGTGCACTTTTTTTGTACTTGACTTTATTCATTTTATGCCATATCTTTAGTCAATACCAATTGATTGACTATTGTTATGAATAAAAATGGTAAGAAAAGCAAAGGGGTTATCGCAATCCTAACCGGTGGAGGCGATGTACCTGGCCTAAACCCTGCTATAAGAGCAATTACAATTAGAGCACTACGTGAAGGTTACGATGTTATTGGCATAAAGCGTGGATGGGCAGGGATGATAGAAATTATCAGAGACAAAAAGGTTGATAATAGTAACTGCTTTGAGATACTTACCGAGGAACGAGTGAATAAAGCTTTTAGAACAGGAGGTACTTTTTTGCATACATCAAGAACAAATCCTAGTAAGGTATCAAAAACTGCTGTACCAGATCATCTTCAAGAGCATTATAATAAGGAGCTAAACGATTTAACACCAGATGTCCTTAAGAATATCCATTTTATGGGGGTTGATTATTTAATACCCA
>JBPXJX010000525.1:0-1722 GCA_051715525.1 Bacteroidales bacterium | reverse complement strand
TCCCATGAACTCTTGTTTTTTATTTTAATATCACTTTAATAAATAATTACCCCATTTTTTATATTTGTTTTACAACAAATAATCACTTTCTTTAATTCTTAATTCAATTGAAAATTAAAGAATTGAATAGCCATGGGGAATATTATTTCAGAATTTCGCCGCAGCTTAAACCTTTTCGATGCCACTTCCATTGTTGCTGGAACAATGATTGGATCTGGTATTTTTATTGTTAGCGCTGATATTGCTCGAACCCTAGGATCGCCTGGTTGGTTGCTTATAGTTTGGGCTATTACTGCTGTTTTAACGTTAATTGCTGCCCTTAGCTATGGTGAACTCGCCTCGATGATGCCTCAGGCAGGTGGACAATACGTTTATTTGCGCGAAGCGTATAATCCTTTAAGTGGTTTTCTTTTTGGTTGGACTCTTTTTATGGTTATTCAAACGGGTTCAATTGCAGCAGTTGGAATGGCATTTGCCAAATTCATTGGGGTTATATTCCCGTGGTTCTCTGAGCAAAGGATTTGGCTCGATTTAGGCTATATTAAAATAAGTACAGTCCATGCCATTGCAATAGCAAGTATAGTTTTACTTAGCTGGGTTAATGCGCAAGGAATTAAATTTGGAAAATTGGTTCAGAACAGTTTTACTATCACTAAAATACTTGCGTTAATTGGTCTTGTAGTAGTTGGATTCTTTTTTGCAAAAAGTACAGGGGCTGTTGAGCAAAACTCTAAGATTTTTTGGGATGCTGTTCAGGTTAAAGATGGAGTTTCTGTTCCATTATCGGGATTTGCTCTTATTGCAGCAATAGGTGTGGCTATGGTTGGGGCATTATTTGCTGCTGATGCTTGGAATAATGTAACTTTTACTGCAGGGGAAACGCTTAACCCTAAAAAGAATATCCCGCTTAGCCTCTTCTTTGGTTCGCTCATTGTACTAACCCTATATGTGCTTGCAAACTATGTATATATGCTTGCTCTACCTCTGAGAGGTAATCCTGATGGAACAACCGTTTTTGAGCGAGGAATGCAGTTTGCAACTGACGATAGGCTTGGTACAGCTGCAATTTATGGCTTATTTGGCAGCTATGCTGCAATAATAATGGCCGTTTTAATAGTTATCTCAACATTTGGTTGCAATAATGGAATGATTCTATCCGGTGCTAGGGTATACTATGCAATGGCTAACGATAATCTGTTTTTCAAAAAGGTTGGTACGCTTAATTCAAAAGGTGTTCCTGCAAAAGGACTTTTGTATCAGGCAATTTGGGCATCTTTGCTTTGCTTGTCAGGGACTTATAACGATTTGCTTGATTATGTAATTTTTGCGGTTTTAATTTTTTATACTCTTACCATTCTAGGTGTATTCATTCTTCGTAAAAAGCAACCAAACGTAGAACGCCCATACAAGGCATTTGGTTATCCAATTATCCCTGCAATTTATATCATAGCAGCAACTTTTATTATGATAATTCTTTTGGTTTACAAACCAAACTATACATGGCCTGGTCTAGTTATTGTCATTTTGGGTATACCTGTTTACTACTTATGGCGAAAACGTGAGAAAAGTAAAATGTAATTATTCTAAAAACGCATCTATACCAGGATAATTAAGTTTTTTAATTGCAAGTTCTTGAGGGTAAATATAATATTGTACAATACCTTCGGCGCATAGCTCATTTCTACCATCATAAAGTTCGGCACGAATATTGGCATACCTTTA
>JBPXJX010000524.1:0-4258 GCA_051715525.1 Bacteroidales bacterium | reverse complement strand
ATCATACTAATGGCCAAAAATTTTAAAATTAACACCTCAACCTTGGAGGCATTACTTTTTCGATAAGTGATATAGGTAAACATAGCTTTATAAATTAATTTGTTTTTACTTCATTTTACTATTATTACAACTTACAAATAGTATACCCTAATTTTTTTCGTCTGTTAAAATGTTTAAAATAAAGTTAACACCGATTAACCTCAAATAAGATATCAACTGAATATATTATCTTTGGCCAAAATGAAAACAACAAAATCTTATCATTGAGATTATTGATTTCAACGAAAAGATTTTTTTTATTCAAGCTGAGTGGTTAGTTATTAATAGAATATTTTAAAACCCCGCGCATGCTAACGGAGTATTTACTTTTGTAAACCAGAAATTAATAACTAGAGATGAAGTACGTTGATATTGAAAAGGGTATCCAAGAAAGCAAATCGAAATTGCTAAAACGACTACCTCGTTTTATTGTAAATCTAATAATTAGAATTGTAAAGCAGGAAGAAATCAATGATATCTTAACAAGACATTCTGAAAATATCGGTGTTGATTTTCTTGAGAAAATGCTTGTTGAGTTTAATCTCAAGTTAATTGTTGAAGGGAAAGAGAACCTACCTGAAAACGGACGGTGTTTTTTTGTATCAAATCATCCCTTTGGAATTATTGATGGCTTAGTACTTACCCATACAGTATCTCAAAAATACGGAACGCTGAAGGCTATCGGAAACGATTCCTTTAAATATGTTCCTCATTTAAAGCCATTAATTGCCTCAGTAAATTCCTATGGAGTAAGTTCTAAAGAGCATATTAATGCTCTTGAAGGCGTATTTGACTCTGACACTCCCATAACCCACTTCCCTGCCGGAGAGGTATCACGACTTTACAGCTTAAGAGTTCAAGATTGCAAGTGGCAAAAGAGCATGATTACCAAAGCGATATCAAAAAAACGCGATATTGTTCCCATTCATATGTACGGAAGGAATTCTCGCCTTTTCTATTCAATCGGTTTTATTAGAATGATGCTCTTCCTAAGGCTCAACCTTGAATTAATGCTTCTACCAAGAGAAATGCTTAAAAAGAGAAATGCAACTATTAGGGTAAGAATTGGCAAACCTATTCCTTATCAAACATTTGACTCTTCATTAAATCATTGGGACTGGGCTCAACGAGTACGAAAACATGTTTACGATTTAGGCAAAAGCAAAAATGGGGATATTACATTTTAATGCTAATTTTGCCCGAAATTTTTTAATCTATGCGCGAATTCTCAATTATCTCGGTTAGCCTTTTAAATCTAATCATCACAATTCGTTATTGCTGGATGCTTTATAAAGGTACTATTAAACCGGCTTTAGCCATGTGGGTTTTCTTTACCATTGCTGTTGGCATGAGCCTAGTTACCTACCTAGCAAAGGACAGCTTTAGCATCTGGGATAATATACTGAACACCACCGATTTAATACTTGTACTTACCGTATCCATTGCCATTGTCTTTTGGGGTGATAAAAGTTCCAAGTTCACCAAGTTTGACACTGGCTGCCTAATTGCCGTAATTATTGCAATTCTTTTTTGGGCAATCACCCAAAACCACCTTATAACCAACCTTTCCATACAGCTAATCATGGTTGTATCGTACTTCCCTGTTATAAAAAGATTATTCGAATCGAAAGAGAACACCGAACCCTTCTCGGTTTGGATTATGATGATGCTAGTTCCCGCTTTCTCACTAATATCCAGCAAAGGGCTACTTGCAACTATTTACTCGGTTAGGGCGATTGTTTGTGTTGGGCTTCTCCTGCTTTTAATGCTAAGGATTGAGTATTCGAAAAAAGAGGTAATGAGACAATGAAACAATTAATTTACGAATAATCTAAGTTAAAAAGTTTTTGTCGAGGTAACTCTGAAACTTATCTTTATACTGCTCACTAATTGGGATATAAACATTTCCATCGAAAATAATTCGACTTCGTTCAATGACCGATATCCTTGTGAGGTTAACGATGTAAGATCTATGCACGCGCATGAACCTGTCGGCGGGTAGCTGCTCTTCGATTGATTTCATACTTAAGAGGGTCATCGCTGGCTTAGAGTTAATCAAGTGTATTTTGATATACTCATTCATCCCCTCGATGTATTTAATATCGTCGAAATTTATTCTTAGAATTTTATACTCCGATTTGATAAAAAGAAAATCATGATTACTCTTAACCTCATCAGGTTTCGTACTATTCAAATCAAACCACGATTTGACCTTATTCGCTGATTTTAGAAAATCATTATAACCAATGGGTTTTTGAAGGTAATCTAATGCGTTTACCTTGAAACCCTCAAAAGCATATTCGCTATATGCGGTTACAAAAACAATCTTTGGAGGATTTTCTAAGGTTTTAACAAAATCAATCCCTGAAAGATCGGGTAGATTAACATCTACAAACATGAGGTCAACCTCTGTATTCTCAAGGAGTCCAATTGCTTGTATTGCACTCTCGCACTCTCCAACTAGTTCAAGGAACGGTGTCTTGCGTATATAATCTGCAATTTGCCTAAGAGCCAAAGGCTCGTCATCAATAGCGATGCATTTAATCATACTGGAATTGCTAAGTTAACCATAAATTCATTGATACCGTTTTCGATATGCAATTGATATCTATCGCCATAAATCAAATCGAGCCGTTTACGCGTATTATCAATACCAATTCCCGAAAACTCACTATTAAAATTGCTATCCGTTTTACTATTTTTTACAATCAAAATAATGCGCTCTTCTTCAAGTATTAAATCAATGCCAATGAATGATTCATCTTTATAGCTAACACCATGTTTGAAAGCATTTTCAATTAAGGAAATAAAAAGAAATGGAGGTAATTTTTTTTCAGGAATATTCACAGGCAAATTGAGCGATATCTTCACTTTTTCGTTAAACCTTAACCTCATTAGGTTAATAAAATTATCAATAAACTCAACCTCTCTAGCTAGTGTTGTTTGCTCACTTTCTGTCTCGTACAAAAGGTACCTCATCATTTTTGACAACTTTATAATCGCCTCCTTAGCCTCCTCTGTATTTATATCAACTAATGAATGAATATTGTTTAGTGTATTCATAAAAAAGTGAGGGCTGATCTGATTTTTAAGCAGTACGAGCTTAGTATCCACATTCTCCTTTTCAAGGCGTACCTTTTCATTCTCTGCTTTAATCCATCGAATACCTGACCGTAAGCCAGTATCAAAGCCAACTAACAGAATTGAAAGTATTAAAAAGTTAGCAAAGGGTGGGATTGGTCTTGGCTGATGGGGCAATTCTGGACGCAGATTTCCAAAGGGATCAACCCCTCCTGGAAACGCATATGGGGGTAACATTACCTGTTTATCGGCCTGAAGTAGATTGGGCGGAGGCTCTGGCTTTAAGCTTACATCATATATAAAAGAGGCAAGGGTAAAGAGAATAATAATTCCAGATACAGAAATGAAAAATCGTAGTACCTTCCCCCTGAAAAGAAACTTTGGAACAAAGACGAAGTGATTCAACACAAAAAGTAAAGATAAAGGGAGCAGTATCTCAAACTGAATAATTACACTTCGTTTTACAGGGCTATAAATATCCTCTCTAAACAGAACAGGAGTGATAATAAGAACGAGCCATACAAAAGCGATAAGTGCAACCTCAATATGCTTTACACTTAATTTTGGAATTTTCATGCTTTCATTAACTTTCCATTTCTTTATTAAAAAAGTATATTGAATTGCTGCAAGTTACAAAATGTAATATAATCTCTCCAGCCTCAACCAATTTAGTATCTACTTAATCAAACCAAGTCCTTCTTTTGCACTAGGCTCATCGGGATAGTATAGCAACGCTTTATTGAAAAGAATTTTTGCTTCGCGTGTTTTTCCCAGATGATAGTTAGTCCATGCAAACATAAGTACACTTTGGTAATCCCAAGGATATAGATTAACAATTTTTTCGAAAAGTTGGTAGGCCTGTTTGTAATCTTTCTTGTCGTATGAAATAAGACCCATGCGATAAAGAATAATCGTATTATTAGGATCAATGGCAAGTATCTTGTTATAATGCATAACAACCAAATCCCAATTACCCAGAGCTGAAAGGGGCAAAACAGCACCTAATCGGGGTTCAATTGCGTAAGGCATAAGTTCAACGGCCTTATTATAGTAACCTAACGATTCGGAGAACTGACCCTGTAGGTATGATAACCATCCAAGACGAAGGTTAATCTCATAAGAGTTTGCATCATAGAAA
>JBPXJX010000523.1:0-3311 GCA_051715525.1 Bacteroidales bacterium | reverse complement strand
GACTCTTTAAGGCGCATAACCTGCTCATCAGAACTTCGGTTAAAATCAAACCGATGAACTCCTCCAATGCACTGAAGTTGCCAGTATCCGACGCCCTGATCAAAACGTATTTGAACAGTTTCTCCAGAGTCAAACTCAAGTGAGAGAATACGTCTATGTGGCACAGATCGCGTTTCGAGCGCTATATCCAAATGAGGCTTTACATTAGTGCAATATTTGATCCATTGACTTAATACCTTTTCAAAATCATAACTCGAATCCCAATCATGGTAAATCAAATGTCCAACACGATCTTTATCTTTAAAAACCGTATTTATGCTTAATGCATAACTATCTTCCCTGCCTAATTCTCCAAGAATTTGAGCAAGTAGCAAAATATATGAAGGACTTTGCAGATAGCGATCAGAATATCGAACAGTAACAAGTTTACTAGAACTCATCAGTTTACCAAATATTGGTATTTGTTCTCGGATTTTATTCCAAAAACGCAGTCCAAAGTATCTTAGATCACCGTTTAACTCATCACAAACTTCAAACAAATAATTATTCTTTTCGTCGGAAAACTGATACCAGTCAGCAGTATTAATCGTCAAAACATCAATAGCAAGTTCAGTTTCTGATTCAACTGTCACCTCGTTTGACTGATGCCAACCAATACCAGGAATAGTAGAATTTTTATCCAGACTAGCCAAAGTGACACAGATGTCAACAAATTTTGCCTGTAGTATTATTGGCCTGACAGTTTCAGCGATTGTTAGATTTACACCAAAACCTTCAAGTACTAATAAATCTTGTTTAATTTCTTTAGAGAATTCCACATTTGGCAATACCAGAGTTACAGCAATTCCAAGTCCGAGAAGCTGGTGAATGCCCTTCTTGAACTGAGGAACCACTAAGTCCCACTCGTCAGTTTTTTGGGATAGCCAGAACATCAACTCTTGTGGCTGCTTATTTACAAGTTGAACTATTCTTTCCTGAATGGAAAAAGGACAATACCTTCCATTTGTGAGCAAACATTGATGTTTTTCATCGAGGGAGACATATTTCTTGAACTCACTCCCAAGCCAATCTAAAGCTGCTTTTCTATTTAGTTTATCAATATCATGACGCGAGTCAGATTCAAGTAAACACTTAGGGCAATAATCATTACATTCCGCATGACATGACAGAACGTCATCAATCATTTTTTCAAGTATGCGTTCAATGTATCTTGGTGCTGAAGTGGCAAATCCAGCTCCTCCAGTCACGGAATCGAATAGTTGGATAACCAGAACAGAAGTTGTAACATTTATTACTGCTGGACGAATACTGTATTCAACTTCATTTACCGAAATACCTAAAACCTTCACCAACGCCGAACGTAAAGCCACCGCCAACGTTGTTGCAATGATACGCCCATCTTCAGAATCAGGGATGTATTCACCTTTTATCGGATGCCTAAGAATCAATTCAAAAACATCTGTCACTGCGTGGCTACCAATATGAATATTTCCAAGAATCTTTGATGTACCAATACAGTGTGCTCTCTTCCCATCCTCATCTTTATCAAATTTACTAGGACGTGGAGGAAAGTGAGGTTTTTCTGGGTTAAGTGCTTTAGGAAACTCTCCAATAATTGTGGACATGGACTCCGCTTTGCCACAAGTCATACAAATTGCATAACCTGTACCATTTAAACCAGAACCATGGTGAAAAACTTCTCCATCATGATCTGCAACCATATAACCCATTTCTAGTCTTGGTAGAGGAATATGCTTACCTTTAGCGCTTACCCAAGCAGGTTGAACCGGGATATAGGTTTGATGTGTAATATTATTAGTCGGTTCGCAATTGAAGTCTGTTACAAAACCTGTTGGCTGTAAAACTTTGCGTTGAAATCTTTCGCCATCAGGTATTCTTTTACCACAACTTTCATTTGTGCAATAAATTTCAGCTTGGGCTTTCAAGCTAGAAACATATCCTGTTTGGCCACAACAGGCGCAACGCCAAGCAACATCAAATTTTTGATCGTCTTTGGCATTTTCCACATAAATCTTCTGCCAGTTCAGTGATATACCTGCTGAACGGTGAACTCGTCCGTCAATAATAATATCAGAACCAGGCGCATATTCTCGAATGGCTATTGCCATATTACGCGATGGCATACCCCGCATCAATGATACATTATCTTCACGGCCTATGAGGTCTTTTGTGCGATATTCGTTCCTTCGCCTCCAATCAACAATATTATCTGTATCAATAGTAACAACATCTGTGGGAAAACCATATCCAGGCAGGAAAGTTTTTGTTGCAAGTTCTCTAAGCAAGTACTCCTTGCATAAGCGAGACTCCTCTCGCTCAAGCTTAAAATAAAACATACCTTCCGGGTCTGTATCAGCCTTTTGCTTATTAATATACTCATATTCATCTAACCATAAAAGGTTCAACTCTTTTATTTTGTTAGCGGCGCGTTTGGCTAATTCTTCCACAGGAATTCCTTGTAAAGCAGTTCCCTTGGCAAGTATTAATAATGCTTGTTTATATTTGCCATCAATTGCTTCAAGCCAAATTATAAATCTTTCTGCAATTGACACGCCTTCGGAGAAATAAAACCATTTTAGGCTAAGTCTATGTGCATCTTTTTCAGTTTGACCTATTACGTCATTCAAAAACTTAGAGAGAAAATAAGAATTAACATGTCTTTGCACGAGTTTTGAAGAACTGAATTCAACATACGGCGCAGGAATTATAGTAATAAATGGCCATTTTGGATTATGAAAAACCTGCATGTCATGTGGATTCCCCTTACACAAAGTATACCCAAGTGCTCTAGCTTCTTTAGAACGACCGGCACGACCGGCACGTTGTAAATAGTTGGCAGGATGTGGTGGTACGTTATTCATTACTACAGCAGTAATACCGCCTATATCCACGCCCATTTCCATTGTAGTTGAACAATTCAAGACATTTTTCTTACCTAACTTAAAGCGATCTTCATAATCTTTTAACCGATCAGCAGATTGTTGGGCGGAATGTTCGGCAGTCGCATAATAAAAGCCACCCTCAACTGCTCTATCATTAATATCAGTCCAAAGGTTTTGCTCACGTAATACCTTAACTTCTTTTGATTCGAAAAGTTGCCTACGAATCTTCTTAATACCTTCATTATAGTTAGTTTCTTGACTGCGATCGAACTCCCAAAGCAGTGGTAAAGAAACTTCTTGGCAAAGATACTCTTTAGCTGATAAATCAAGATTTGATGGGATATAGGGAGAGATACCCTAGGGCTTTCAAGGTGACTTTTTGCCCTTCCGCTGGCTGAGTAACCTTTC
>JBPXJX010000522.1:0-13368 GCA_051715525.1 Bacteroidales bacterium | reverse complement strand
TTTGAACCATGATTTTAACCAGCTACTCATAAAATCAAAAGCCGTTCTCGAAAAATCGTTATACGAGACAAAGGCAAAACTTGCGGCACTTGCAAAGGCCAATGTTGTTGATGCTGGCGCAAAAGGATTTGTTCTATTCATTGAGGGAATTATTGAATTTATTATCAATAATGATTTAAGGCATCTGCTAAAATCAAAAACCGAAATAGTACTCTTTGCGGGAATAGATGATCATGCATCCGAGGAGATAACTCATAGATACTGCACTGAGGCAATTATTAAAAATATCAATATTGATTCTCATAAACTTAGTGAAGTACTAAAAACCTTTGGCGATTCATTGGTGGTTGCTGGTTCCGATAAAACGAAGAGGATACATATACATACCGATAACCCTGCAGATTTATTCTATAATCTGAAGGATTATGGAACCATAACCTTCCAAAAAGCTGATGATATGGTTCGTCAGAGCGAAGCGGTTTACAACCGTAAATGGAAGATTGCATTAGTTACCGATTCAACCTGCGATTTATCATCAGAACTGATTGACCACTATCAGGTTAACATATTACCAATTAACATCAACTTTGGCGATAATCACTATCTCGATAAAGTCACCATTCATCCCGAGCAATTTTACAAATTGCTTGACACAAGCAAGGAGTTCCCGAAAACTGCTCAGGTTAACGAAAAAGCATTCATCAATTTATACTCACACCTTGCATCGCACTACGACTCAGTTATAGCAATTCATTTAACCGACAAGTTTAGCGGAACCTTTTATAGCAGCCAAAAGGCTGCACAAGCTATCAGCAAGGAGTTTAACAAGCCCATATCGGTAATCAACTCAAAAAACCTTTCTGGAGCCTTAGGATTAATTGTACTGAGAGTTGCCCAAGCAATTGAAGCAGGGCTTCCACACGAAAAGATTGTTGAAATGACTGAGAAATGGATTGCTGATACAAAAATATTCGTCAGTGTAAAAACTCTAAAATATATGGTTCGCGGTGGAAGAGTATCGCATTTCAAAGGGTTTATTGCAAAGATACTCAATGTCAACCCAATCGTTTCGATGGACGAAACTGGGAAGGCACTTGCATTTGGGAAGACATACAGCCAGAAATCGAATATGGAGAAGGTAATGGAGCATATCAAATCGATTTCAATCAACAGACCAATATGGAACTACATTGTCCTTCATGCCAATAACGATGAGGGTGCTCAATGGTATACTGATAAAATGAGGCTTTTAACGGGTAAGGAGCCTACATCCGTTGTAAATATTTCGCCAGTGATTGGCGCAAACGCAGGCGTTGGTGCTGCATCCGTTGCATTTATGTTTGAATAATAATCAATCCTATGTCATTTATCGAGATATATTTAATCGCTTTGCTTTCTATAATGCTGCTGATGTCAGTGTTATGGATTGTAAGTATTTTTATTAAAAACGTTAGCATCGTTGACCTTTTCTGGGGATTTGGATTTGTGATTTCTGCTGTAGTTTATTTCATTTTTACTAATGGTTATCAACCGCGTAAAGTATTGCTTTTAACGCTTGTTGCAATCTGGGGTTTACGATTATCAATATACCTTGCTTGGCGAAATATTGGGAAAGGGGAAGATTTTAGATACGCTCAATTCCGCAAAAACTATGGCGAGCACAGGTATTGGTGGATTAGCTTCTTCCAAACATTTCTGCTTCAGGGTGTGCTGATGTGGCTAATCTCAGCACCCATTCTGGGTGCAATGCTCTACCCTCAAAACAGCAATTTGGGAATACTCGATTTTATTGGGATTGCATTTTGGATTATAGGAATCTCATTCGAAGCGGGTGGCGATTTTCAGCTTGCTAAGTTCAAGTCAAACCCCAACAACAAAGGAAAAGTCTTAAATACTGGTTTCTGGCGATATACTCGTCATCCCAACTATTTTGGCGATTCTGCTGTTTGGTGGGGATATGGTTTTATCTGCCTTGCGGCAGGAAGTTACATTCCTGTTCTTGGGTCAATTCTGATGACAGCTTTAATCATTAAGGTTTCGGGGGTTGCTCTCCTCGAAAAAACATTAAAAGAGACTAAGCCTCAATACCGAGAATACATCGAAAAAACAAGTTCATTTTTTCCATGGTTTCCAAAGAAATAAATTATCTCCTGTGTATTAGAAATGTAAACAATAATAAATGATACTTCTTAAATACATCTGGCTAATTCTATTTGTGGTTTGGGGTTTACCCCTTACACTCTATCGTAGTAAATTCCGCAAGATGGTATATCAAACTGATAGCTGGATTATAAACATTAAGCCCGTTTTTTGGAAAGAACTGAGGGCGTTGTTCGGGAATATTTATCCCGAAAACAAGCAGTACTTAAAGTTTCGCAACTTCTATCGATTTTATCTTGCTATTTATGTCGTCCTATTTGCCTGCTATTTCTATTTCGATAAAGATTCAAATCAAACATCTATGAAAAAAATTGAAGTTAACGACCGCATTCCATCATTTTCCTTAAAGGATCAGAATGGAAACCTTTTCAATATCGACAGTGTAATTGGGAAAAAGAACCTTGTAATTTATTTCTACCCCAAAGATGATAGCCCAGGCTGTACAAAGGAAGCCTGCTATTTTCGCGATCAATTTGAAGTTTTTAAAGATGTTGATGCAGAAATAATTGGTATCAGCGGTCAATCGGTTGAGAGCCATAAAAAATTTGCAGAAAAATATCGATTAACCTACACGCTATTAAGTGATGAGGGGAATAAAATTCGTAAACTCTTTGGCGTTCCAACAAACTTCTTCGGCCTGCTTCCGGGTAGAGTAACCTATATTGTTGATAAAACAGGCAAAGTAATTTACATATTCGATTCGCAAATCAACGCTACGCAGCATGTTGATGAATCATTGAATATTTTGAAGGAGATGAAATAGCTATGCTATTTTTCCTTTGATAAAGGTATCTCAATTGAAAAAATTGAACCGTACCCTAACTTTGATTTAACGCTTATTTTACCATCAAGAAGTTCAACTAATCCTTTACTTAGCGCTAAACCTAAGCCGGTTCCCCCATATAATTTAGTCTTAGGCTGATTAGCCTGCCAGAATCGTTCAAAAATTACCTGCTGAACCTCTTCTGAAATCCCAATACCAGTATCCATTACAGTGAAAATAATATTCTTGCCATCAGTATAAAAATCAACCTCAATTGCCCCATGCTCTGTAAACTTAATAGAGTTGCTGATGAGATTTATAAGTATCTGCTTAATCCTTTGCTTATCGCTTTTAAAAACAATTTCGCCTCCTGTTTTCTTAAATATAAGATGAATTCCCTTTTGAATTAGCGTTTCAGCTTTACTCTCGTAATGGTTAGATAGCTCTGTAAATAACGATTCTGTGCTAAATTCCTCTTTGTTAATAACAAGTTGTCCTGCTTCAAGTTTTGAATAGTCAAGAATATCGCTTATTAACCTCATTAAGTTATTTGAGCATTTCCGTATAATCTTTTTATAATTCTCAGTTGTTTCATCATTAGTATTTGAAATACACAGCAGTTCTGAAAAACCAACAATGCCATTAAGCGGAGTTCTAATCTCGTGCGACATGTTGGCCATAAAGGCTGATTTTAATCTATCAGACTCTTCTGCCTTGTTTTTAAGCGTTTCAAGCGATTTTTTTTGATTTATATAGAGTGAAATCAAATGCCCAATCTCATCAAATTCCTGCCCATACCTGCTTAAATCATTGGTTTTTCTTACATCGTCCAGCTCTAGTGACTCACTTATTATTTTAAGAGGTTTATCTATCCATCGAGTGGTAAGGAAAAGAAAAACACCGATAAATCCAACCATTGCGATTAGAAATAGTCCTAAAAATTCGATCGAAAATTTGTTAAACTGCTCAATGAATGGAAGTTCTTTCTCAAATACCAAATACCGATACTGACCTGAACTTTGGACTTTCAGAGGCTTAATGATATTCGCGCTATACTTGTTGTAGCTTAACGATAACGTATCGTTTAAAAATAAAACGTTAGTAAAGGTTAGAGATGATAAATCTTTTATGTAGTCGTTATCAACTAATCTCACAAGAAAGAAAAAGCCCTTGGGATCCGCCTCTCTGCTGGGATCGTTGGATTTATGGACTGTAGCGCCATAAACATCAATAATTCCTAGGGGGGTAAGATCGTAATAATGAATAAAGCGGTTTATCCTTAGCGAGTCTAACAAATTTCGGGAGTACACGTACTTTCCCAGTATTGATGCATTTCCGCTATTCTTTGTATAAATCTTGTTACCTTGTATATCAAAAAGACTTACAGAGGAAACTTTATAAGTCGTAATTATTGGATCGACAATGGCTTTTGCCCAAGTTAAATCATGGCTTTTGATACAGTCAACCATTTCATCCCAAAATGTGTAATCGAAAACTATTTGGTAAATGCGTTTCTCTTCAAAAGCAATGGCAGAATTAATAGATTTTTCAATTTGATCTATGTTGGATTTTATAAATATCTTCTTCTTTTCATTATTTAGGTGGAAGGCAATTATTGTAATAATAGCAAAGAATAATAGCGTTAAAACAAGGTAGTAAAATATGATATGCCGTGTTTTGTGCCTTCCCATTTTTTATACTAATAGATAATGCTATAATACGGAGAACTCTAAACTATGTTGTTTTTAAATCTTCCTTTTCAGTATGTTATTAAATATGTTTTGACTATTTTGTTCTTTTGCTTTTTCCTTCAATGTAGGTCATAAATGTTTGCCCATCGCGCGACATCTCAAATTTTACATTTACAGTTTGTTCATCAATAGGAATATACGATAACCTAAATACAGGCATGTTGCCTATTTTCTCGCTTAAAAAAATAATACTTTTATCCTGATAGGAAACGCTATAGTTTATGCTATGCCCCTCGTTATCGAAGTAAATCGCTTTGGCTAGATTTCCGCTAAAATCAGTATAAACATAAAGCAAGTCGCTGTGAGTAAAAGCAGGCTTATCGCTAGTTGCAGGAAAATCGGTGCGGGCTATCCTTTCAATAACCTTACCATCGAGACCGTAAGAAAAGGTAAAACTTCCAGAGCCTTGACCCGGTTGTCCTGCCCCCTCGCCCTCCCATTCGCCAATTAACCAGTTCCAATTAACTGTCATCTTAGGCTCTTGCCCTTTGCTCACTAATACTACACATAATAAAACTAGAATGGTAAAGAATTTCTTTGTCATGCTGTCCATTAATTTAAGATATCAATAATTTTATCTATGTATATAAATGATAAACATAAGAAAAAAGCGTTTGTTCTACCATATTAACTAATTTACTGCTTGATTTTCAGTGTTTATCGGGAATTATTGTTTGCCCTTTAACTAACCACGATATACCAAAGGCAAGCAGGGCGATTGCTTCGAGAATTAGAACAATCTTATTCTCACACCTTTGCTCGTAAGTGAAAATGAGCATACTTAAAACTAGCCCAATAAAACATACAAGAATTATTATACCACAGATAATATATACTGTATTCCTTTTCAACTTTTGCTTTGTGATAGCCCCCTCCTTTCGGGTAAAAAGGAATATTGAGTTAATTGCTAGAAGTAAAAAGAATGTTGCTGCAGCCGAGAGATGAAAATAGTTTGATGTTTCAGAGTAAATTTGAAATAACCCAACAGGCATTTTCTCGAACTCTTGATTATAGCAAGGGAAAACGGCAATCATTAACCCTGCAAAACCTGTAATTGTAGTTATCCAGTTATCGATACGGTAAGTTCCTTTGTAGGTCATCAGGAATAGTGACATTACAAATAGGATTCCAACCAAAAAATCCCTCACATTTGTATAATAGTAAAGGCTAATGGATGGTTGTACTTTAAAGTTACCAAAGAACCAGCCAAACGTAATACATATTAGCGGTAGTAAAATTCCCAAAAAACCGATTAACCGGCGAAGTGATTTATAGGATATTACAATATCCTTATTGCCTTTGTGCAGATACTTGATTATTCCTCCAAACATAATCCAAACTTTTATCTCCGAATATAAGGAAACTTAGCCATGTACAAAAAAGAAAAGTACGAGAAATCTCGTACTTTTGAGTTATTAAGATCTAATCCATTTATTTTTTCTCACCTGCTCTTTCAAGTTTGTAAACGAACGAGAATCCAATTCTAACTTTCCTGTCGGGATCTTCAGGTGAAAAGCCATTTACGCTTTTCCATTTTGCTGATAAAGGAATAACACCAAAAAGTTTTGCATCCATTTTTTCGGATATACTCACCTTTACATAAGGTAATGCATCAATAATGGAAATACCAGGCATTTCCATCTCACCTATCATAGGAATAGATGGGGTTACTTTTGTATTAGCAATAGATGAGTAAGAAATATCAGCACCTACCTTTACCATTTTAACTAAAAAATCGCCACCTAGTAGAAAGTTTACTTTATTACCGTATTTAACTTCTGACTCATCGCTTTTGTATTTCGTTCTAAAATCAAATCCCAAAGATGAGTGAATGCTTATCTTCTTGCTTACGTTTTTTGAAAAAAGAAGAGACGCATTAATATCTGTACTTCCAGTACCGAGAGGGATATTTAATCCTTCAACATCGTTATTAACTTTACCATTTGGAAGTTTCGCCTGTAGCCCAAATGATAAAAACATTTTATTGATATAAAGGTTATAGTTGGCTTTTATAATAACATCTCCGATTCCAGAGGTTTTGAGCATTGTTTCGCCATCAAAAGTAGGAACATCCAACTTTTTTTGTACGTAAGGAATAATAACTTTAAACGATAGATTTTCATAAGCTTCAGCATTATTTCTAAAAAACAACTTCGATTTAAAGGAGTATCCTATTGGAATATTGTACACAGATACGTATTTGCTTGCTACTAAAGAAGTACCTAAAGACATTGAGGAACTAAATAAATTTACATCATTCTTACTATTTATAATCAAATCCGATTGATTAACATAGTTTTCTGTTATGGCCGAAGTAGTATTGTTAATATCCGCGGCAGCTTTATTGTTTTCCGGAATAATCACATCCGAATATTGCCCAAGGGCAACATTCGAAGTCAGAATTATTGCTCCAATAATAATGAGTAATCGTGCTTTCATGGTTTAGGTTTTTAAAGGTTGAATATTTAAGGTTTAAGGTTAAACAAATATAATCCTTTAAAAAATCGGGCACAAGAACTGATTAGCAAAAAAAAGTACGGCCCACATTAATTGATAAAATGCATTTTTCAATAGGTTAAAGCAAAAAGTATTTTCATGAAAATTTTAATAGATAAAACATAATCCATTGTCGATAAAGTTCCTCCCATTATCTATAATATTTAGAAACTCTTACTCTAAATCTGATATTTGAAAATTATTGGTTTTCAAATAATTCATAACAAATGAAAAGAGTAGTATTCGCTTTCTCCTTGTTTCTGTCCATAAATACGTTTGCTCAATCGCCACTTAAAACGCTAGTCGATGGTTTATATTTTGGCACCCTAACCGATGTGCTAAATAGGATAAACCATAAATATGGTGTGAAATTCGATTTCAACACTGATTTAACCAACACGATTAGTATAAAGGAGAGGCCAACAAATTTAGAACTTACTATCTTCCTTGATAATATTTGTAGAACTTATAAACTCAAATACTTTGTCGATAATAACAATGTTATACACATCATCGAAAGGTGGGAAAATCCCGATTTAAAGAACCTAGATAGCAAGAGATATAAAGGCAAGCCAACAAGGTATAACCTTACAATAACAGGGAAAATAATCGATAAGGCAACGCGAGAAACATTACCATTTGTAAACCTTATCGTTAAAGGTACTTCAGTTGGGGCATCTTCAAATGTTGATGGCCACTTCACTATTCTAAACATCCCGAATGATACGGTTTCTATCGAGTGTAGCTACATTGGCTACGACAAGCAAATCCTTTTCCTATCGCCTAAATCTCCTACAAATAATTTATTAATAGAACTAGTTACATCATCGCAAGAGTTAGAAGAGATTATTATTAAAGGCGAAAAGCAAGATATCCTCGAAGCAAATGAAAAAACGAGTATGATAAAGCTGACCCCCCTTAAACTTAACACGCTCCCAAACCTTGGTGAAAAGGATATTCTACGATCTTTTCAACTTATGCCAGGTATTAGCGCTGCCAATGAGAACTCATCGGGTTTATATGTACGTGGCGGAACTCCTGACCAATCGCTTGTTCTCTATGATGGTTTTACTGTCTACAATGTTGAGCATCTATTCGGTTTTTTCAGCTCATTCAATTCAAGTGCTATTAAAGATGTGCAACTTTATAAGGGTGGATTTGATGCAAAATTCGGTGGTAGAATATCGAGCGTTGTAGAAATTACAGGTAAAGAGGGCGATCGAAAACGATTTAATGCAAGTGTTGATATAGGAATGCTTTCGTTTAATGGGTTTGCTGAATCGCCTATTGGCGAAAAATCGTCGATTATCGTTTCATACCGCCGAAGCTGGGATAGCCCTATTTACAATAAAATATTTAATCAGTTTAGCACCCAACCTAATAATTCAACACCTGAGGGAATGCCAAAGAGGGATGAGGACAATAAAATTAAATCCTATTTCTACGACTTCAACGCCAAATTCACTAAACGAATAAGTGAAAAAGAGAACCTTACCCTAAGTTTCTATAACGGCGCTGACAATTTAGATAATTCCTTTAGTCCTAGCATGCCAGGAGGTGGTCCTGAGGGAGGAGGAATGGGGCCAAGGAGTATGGATATTAATTCAACAGACCTAACTTATTGGGGAAATACTGGTGCTTCAATAAAATGGTCGAAGAGTTGGACTGATAAATTCTATAATAATACCCTACTCAGCTTTTCAAACTATTTCAGTAAACGCGAACGCTCCACTGGTGGTAGTTTTATGGATAGTGAAGGTAATACAAAATCAATGAGTCAGGGCATTTTTGAAAACAATAACCTTTTAGACTTTACTCTTAAAAATGATTTCGAATATAAATTGTCGAGTAAGCAAAAATTTGAGTTTGGAACGCAATCAGTAATCAATGATATTAATTACAAATATGCTCAAAATGATACGCTTACAATTATTGACAGGAAAACTAAGGGGTTAACCTTTTCAACCTATTTTCAAGATAAATTAACCCTTCATGATGAAAAACTGAATATAACGGCAGGCTTAAGGTATAACTATTTTACTGGGACAAATAAGAACTATATTGAGCCTCGATTCAATGCTTCATATCAAGTTAGTTCAAAGTTTAAAGTCAAAGCATCAGTTGGCAAATATTACCAATTTGCCAAACGGGTAGTTCGTGAAGACATTATGCAAGGCAGTAGAGATTTTTGGGCATTGGCAGATGGTGAAAAGCTACCAGTTAGCTCAGCGAACCATTATATTGCTGGATTCTCATATGAAACAAAAGATTATCTTATTGATATTGAAGGGTATTACAAAACATTAAGCAACCTCACGGAGTACTCCCTTCGATTTGAAACTAGCCCAGGAAGCGTATCATACGAGGAGAATTACCAAATTGGTAAAGGTGCTTCCCAAGGCATTGACTTCCTCCTCCAAAAAAAATATGGAAATTATACTGGTTGGATTGGGTATACTATTGGGCGAGTTATCAATAAATACAACAACTACGGTAACTATTACTTCTATGCATCAAATGATGTTTCACACGAACTAAAACTCGTAAATTCCTACAAATGGCGAAATTGGGATTTCTCAATTACTTGGATTTATGCTACAGGTAAACCTTACACTGCACCTGAAGGAGGATATCAGATTACCCTGCTCGATGGTACAACAAGCGATTATATTAATGTTACAGTTAAAAATGGGGTACGATTGCCCGACTATCACCGCTTAGATGCTTCGGCAACATACAATTTTAAAATTGCACAATCATCCTCGTGCAGCTTAAGTTTCTCGGTCTTCAACCTTTATAATCGAAAAAATATTTGGTATAACGAATATCAAATTATTGAAAATCAAATTATTAAAACACCAGTAAGTTTTCTTGGAATAACTCCAAATATAAGCCTCAACATTAAGTTCAGATAATCAATATCCTTATGAAATCAATGAAAAAACTCACGTTTCTATTGCTCTCATTGCAATTTATCCTTTTTTTTTCTTGTGAGAAAGTGGAACAACAGCAATCAGACTCCATTAAAGCTGTGGTAGAGGGTTATTTACAGCCAAACCGCAAAGCGAGCATTAAGGTTACAAAAGAACTAGCATACAATTCGAATGATAGCATCTTGCAACCAGTAGAAGGTTTAGAAATAATGCTAACGAACAAAAATTTTTCGGAACTAATGACTGATAAAGGAAATGGCATTTATGAGAGCAATACGCTAATTGTATCTGAGGATGAGGAGTACAGTATTAGGTTTTACTATAAAGAGACATTGGTAACCGCAACAACAACCATTCCTATAAAGCCAGAAAATTATACGACTTCGTCTTCTTCCTTTTTAATTCCATCCTTTACTCCGGGTTCAGGTGAGCCACCCTCTTTTCCTGACCCAATTACCCTCAGTTGGACTAATCTTGATAACGGATATTTTCTAGTTGTTGTAGAAAATATTGAAAGTAATCCTACCGCAATTTTTGATTCTACACGTTTTGAACTAAAAAAAATATTTCGCAATAAGCCAATGCAAACCGATAATTATGAGCTTAACATGAGAAGTTTTAACTATTACGGCACACATCAAATAATTGTTTTTAATATCAATGCCGAATATGTTTCGCTTTACGAAGATAATGGAACATCATCGCTTAACATACAAACTCCTTCAACCAACATCTCGGGAGGGCTTGGGATTTTTACAGGAATAAATTCAGATACTATTATTGTTAATGTTTATAAATAAGTATTAATTTACATTTCATATTACATCATAAAAATAATTGCTCTAGGGTAATTAATCGCTTTATAAACAATCATCATTCTAATTCAAAAAATTGTAGAATGAAAATCTTAAGTTCAAGAAAAAGAAAAATAATAAATCTGTTCTTACACCTTTTAGTGTGGGGTGTATGGTTTGCTGCACCAATAATTTTTTCATTCAATAATCCACAACGGCAAGAACCACCCAAAGATGCAAGTTTTTACCTTTTCATTTGGGCTCCAATGCTTTTCTCTCTTACTCTTTTTTATTTAAATTATTCCCTTTTTGTTGAAAAATTGCTGTTTAATAAAAGGATAATGTGGTTTTTTGGAGTAAACATCATCCTAATTATATTTTTCTCATTTACTGTTGACTGGATTAGAACATCTTCGATGGGTATGGCCCCTTTGCACGAACATTCAATGCCCATGAATGAACCAATGGGTTTAATGGATAAGCCTGATTTTAAACCTCCAAAAAATACTTTATTCGGTCTAGATAACCTTATTTTCATTTTTGTTGTAAGTATAAGTGTTGCCATTCGAACAACAAGCAGATGGTATGCATCCGAAACACAACGAAGAAACCTTGAAAACGAAAATCTTAAATCTGAGCTGAGCAACCTTAAAATGCAATTAAATCCGCATTTCTTCTTTAACACGCTAAATAACATTTATTCACTTATAAAAGTATCGCCCGATAAAGCCCAAGAGGCCGTTCACGGGCTGGCCAAGCTAATGCGTTATCATCTTTATGAAACCAATGAGGAGAAAGTTCTTCTTTCAGCAGAGGTCGATTTTTTAAAAAACTACATCGATCTGATGAGAATCCGTATGAATCCCAATGTAAATATTGAGACCGACTTTAGCATCGAGAATCCAACGGCACAGATTGCTCCCCTTTTGTTTATTTCGCTAGTTGAGAACTCTTTTAAACACGGCGTTAGCCCTACAGAGGAGTCGTTTATTAAGATTTTAATGACCGAAAAGAACCGAATTCTATCGTTCATTATCATGAATACTGATTTCCCTCAACAGAAAGATGGCCCTAGGGAATCAGGTATTGGTTTCGAGAACCTTAAAAAAAGGCTTGCGCTTATCTACCCAAATAAGCACGTTCTCTCGCAGAGCTATAAGAGCAAATACTTCCACGTTAATGTAACCATTCAGCTATGAGAAAAATTCGATGCTTAGTAGTTGATGACGAACCTCTTGCTCTTGGATTGATTGAAGACTATGTTCTTAAAACCCCATTTTTAGAGTTGGTTAACAAATTTAGCTCTGCTTTTCAGGCAATTGAAGCATTGCAAAGCGAAAAAATCGACTTGATTTTTCTAGATATTCAAATGCCCGGTTTGTCGGGCATTGAGTTTTCCAAACTACTTCAAAATGGCCCAAAGGTAATATTCATCACTGCTTACAGTCAATATGCGCTCGAAGGGTTTAAGGTTGATGCGCTTGATTATCTTGTAAAGCCCATAAACTATCAAGAATTTCTTAAGGCTTCAAACAAAGCGCTTACATGGTTTAACCTAACCGAACAAAACACCGAGCAAAAACTCGAGCCTAGTTCAAATACCTCTATATTCGTTAAATCGGAATATAAACTTTTAAAGGTTGAGTTTGATAATATACTCTACATAGAAGGGTTGAAAGATTACGTTAAAATATATCTAAAAGATCAAGCCAAACCAATCCTTTCGTTGATGAGCCTAAAAACATTGGAAGAGAAACTTCCCTCGGATCTGTTTATGAGGGTTCACCGATCGTTTATTGTAAACCTGCAGCAGATTGCTCGAATTGAACGAAACCGAATTGTTTTTGGCTCAGTTTATATTCCCATTGCTGACAGCTACAAAGAGCCATTCCAAGAGTTTTTAAACAAGAAGTTTTTGGAGTAAATCCTACTTAGCAAGAGCCATGCTAGTATCTAAACTATAGGTCAATTTCTTAAATTCATCTTTTAATAAATTTACTGTTGTTAAGGCATTCTTTTTGGTTTTTCGACTATTATAAACGATTAGCCTGTAATCTCTACTTGAAGGGTTGGTAAAGGTTGTAACTCCAAGTGCATCGGTTTTTGCAGCAAACTCTGCCCTTGCAATCAAAGTTGCTACGCTGTTGCTTGCGTTGTAAAGTTCGTTAGGCACTATTATGACGTCGAGATTAGCAAATGGACTTCCACCAAGATAAGCCGCTTTCTTAATAGTAACCTGAATGCTCCCGACATAATCCTGAACATTAATAATTAATTCTTTATCAACACCTGATGGTATCTGAATTAATTTTTCTGGTTTATATTTTATCCCATCAATCTTAGGGGTATCGGCCGCCACGTAATAAGTTCCTGCAAGAACCTCACCAAAATCGACCCAACCGCTTGAGTTGGTTTTGAAATAGTCTAAACAACTCCCATTAGAGCTACCAATGTATAGACTTACTTTTGTA